>JAIRRL010000129.1 GCA_031255985.1 Gracilibacteraceae bacterium | reverse complement strand
ATTATTACATAGGCGGGCGGATTAATCAATGGAGCAAATTGAAGATGGGCGGGATATTTTATGTAGCTAAAAAGACGCGCGAAACAAGCGGCCGGCATTGAAACGCGGTCACGCTTGTTATACGGGCGCCTGCCGTCAGGGGGAAGCGGCGGGGGCGTTTGATTCCGTTTCGTCCACAGTCAGGTTATACAGCTTGCGTAAGGCCAGGGCGTAATCCCGGCCTTCTTCACTGTCGGCCAGGTCATTCAGGGCGGCTATCGGCGGATGCAGCAGTTGATTGACCAAAGCGTGGGCCATCGCCTGGACGGCGTTCTTTTGGGCGGGGGTTAAGCCGGCCAGTTTGGCCAGCGCCCGGTTCAATTGCTCGGTCTTGACGGCCTCGGCCTGCCGGCGAAAAGCCTTGATCGTCGGCAAAACTTCCTGGGAAGCCAGCCAGCGGTTAAAATCCGCCGTCTCCCGCTCGACCAAAGCCGCGATCCGCAGCGCCGCCGCTTCCCGCGACTGACGCCGCCGGCCGGCCGCCTCGCGCAAATCGGTAATATCCAGGCGCCGCACCCCGGCCAGCTGATCTACCGCCGGTTCCACGTCTCTGGGCACGGCCATGTCAATCAGCAAAAGCGGCCGGTAATCGCGGCGGATCATGACCGGCCCCAGGTCGGCGCGGCGCACTATAAAGCGTTTCGCCGCCGTCGCCGTGAAAACGATATCCGCTCGTTCCAGACATTCGGCCAGTTCGGTCAGCGGGTACGCTTTAAAATTATAGGTCGCCGCCAGTTTTTGGGCTTTCGCCAGCGAGCGGTTGGATACCATGACGAGAGAAGCGCCGCGGGCGGCCAGATGTTTCACGGTCAGCTCGCTCATTTCCCCCGCCCCCAAAATCAGAATCCGCCGGCCCCGGATATCGCCGGCCGTCTGTCTGGCCAGCTCCACGGCGATACTGCCCACCGAAGTCGAATACCGGTCGATCCCGGTGCGGCAGCGGGCGTTTTTGCCGAAAGCCAGCGCCCGCTGGAACCAGACGTTAATCAACTTATTCACGGTTCCCGCCGCCGCCGCGTTCTCATAAGCCCTGGCGATCTGGCCCTGAATCTCCGTCTCGCCCAGAACCAGCGAGTCCAAGCCGGCCGCCACCCGGAACAAATGGCTCAAAGCCCGGAGTCCGGTATACGTGTAGATCCATTGCTCCGACTCCGGCCCCGTCTCCGATCCCGTCTCCTGCCCCTGCTCCTGCTCCGCCGGCCCCGGAACGCCGCTGGTCTCCGCCGCCGGGGCCAAAAGGCGCCGGCGCAGATAATCCGCGCAATCGCCGCCCTCGGCGGCGAAGGTATAGAACTCCAGGCGGTTGCAGGTATTGAGCATGACGAGACCCCGCAAACCCGTGGCGGAACTGAGGCGGCGCAGGCAGTCCCGGCTTTGGGAATGATGAATACTGAGACGCTCCAGCAACTCGACCGGAGCGCTCTTGATGTTTAAGCCTACTACCAGTGCTTGCATTTATTTCACTCTCTTGTCTTTAATCGCGGTAATTAATCCGCCAGGGCCAAAGCGGACTGACTTTCCAAGCCCAAAACCGCTTCCAGCTGGATGCGGTCACGCAAAAAATCAATAAAAAACCGTTCGTCTTTAGTCTGATGGGTTTTAGCGTGGGTGAACACGCTTAACGGGCGCGAAAGCTGGCAGTCCTTGATTTTGACCACGCGCAGCTGATGGCGCCTACATTCCTGGGCGACGGTTAAGGCCGAGATAATCGCGATCCCCAGACCCGCGGCCACCACCTGTTTCACCGCCTGGGTGCTGCCCAGTTCCATCGTCACGTTCAGCCGCCCCGGATCAAACCCCCGTTCCTCCAGCGCCAGCTCCATCACCCTGCGGGTACCGGAGCCTTGCTCTCTGGTTATCATCCGTTCCTCCGCCAGTTCGGCCAGGGAAATAGCGGACCGGTTCGCCCAGGCATGATGATAGGGCGCGACGACCACCAGCTCGTCCTGCCAGAAATCTTGCGTGATCAAGTCTTTTTTGGCGGCCACCGGCCCTTCCACCAGGCCGATATGGATGCGTTTTTCCAAAACGTCCCGCGCGATGATCTCCGTATTGGCGATTTTGGCCCGGAAGTCGATTTCCGGCCGAACCTCAAACAGATATTCCAATATATGGGGCAGGACATATTCCCCTATGGTCAGCGTCGCGCCGACATAAATAGAACCGCGCTGATCCTCGGCCAGATCCTTGATCTTGCCGGTAGCGTCGCGCATTATTTCCAAAACTTCACATATATGGCTGTAAAACACTTCGCCGGCCTGGGTCAAACTCACGCCCTTATTCGTGCGATCAAGAAATTTGGCCCCGTAGCCCTGTTCCAGATTCTGAATCTGGACGCTGATGCTCGGCTGACTCATATGCAATTTTTTTGCGGCCAGCGTGATATTTTTTGTCTCCGCCACCTCTTTAAAAACCTGTAGCTGCTGTTCCAATATACTCATTATACAAACGACCTCGTGATAACTTAAAATCACCCGGCCTGTAAAAGCCCGGCCCGTTACCCCCGCAAGTCCTCAATCGCTTTGATGATGGCCGGTCTCTGCTTCAGGCCCTCCATCCGCTCAACCTCAACCCCGTCTTTAAAAAACAGGATTGTCGGAAAGCCCTTGACCCCCAAGCGATCTTTCAGTTCAACATTGACGTTGAAATCGATCTGGTAAATCCGGAAGTCGGGCATTTGCTTGTCTACGTCTTTTAGGACATAATTCAGCATTTTGCAGGGGCCGCAGTTTTTGGAATAAAATTCCAGCGCCATGGGGGCGCTTTTATCTATGGCCTCGAACTCGGCCTGATCCAGTTCTTTAATCATTTAGGCAAGCCTTTCCGCGGCAGACGTCTTCCGCTCCGTGATATAGGCGGCGGCGCTGTTGGCGGCTACGGCCCCGTCGGCGACGGCGGTGACGATCTGGCGCAAGTGTTTGGCCGTAATATCTCCGGCGGCGAATACGCCGGGAACGGCTGTCCGCATATGACTGTCCACCACGACGCAGCCGGTCTGATCGAC
>JAIRRL010000100.1 GCA_031255985.1 Gracilibacteraceae bacterium | reverse complement strand
AAACCGTACAGTAGATTGTATACAGCGACCACACAACGGCCAACAGGGCGACGCAACGCCCTACAAGCCCCTTCAGCTGGCGGCGGTTGCCGACGTCGTCCTCGGAAAGCGCTTGCACATCCGACGGGATGATATTTTTTTCAGCGGCCATTTGGGAACCTCCTTGCAAGTTTCTACTGTTTGGCGCAAAGCGCAAACGAAGCCAAGTCATGACTGTAAAGAACGGTCGCCCCACCCGCGGAAGCTATTTTTCTAAGTTTTTCCATACTGGCGTAACAAGCCGATAAATCGCAGTGGATGCCGGGCGGAAGGTTCTCGCTCCAGTTTCTGCGGATGTTGATCAAATCGCCGGGAATTATGAATACGCCGGACTTTGTGTCCACCATCACTCCCTGGTTGCCCGCTGAATGGCCGGGCAGATGCAGCAGCCGAATACCCGGCGCCAAAGCGGCGTCGCCGGCGACAGTCCGTATTTGGGAGAAAAACTTGAAAAAATATGGGATTTGATGCGGAATATCCAGCTCATACATTTTTCGGAAGGCGTCGTCCGGAGCAACGGCATACTGGAGTTCCGTTTTTTGGACGATTATTTCGGCCTTGGGGATTTGCAGCGCCCCCAGAGCGTGATCCCAATGCAGATGCGTCAAGATCACTGTCCGGACGGCCTCCAGCTCCAGATCGCGGTTTTTTAAGGCCGAGGCCAAACGGTGTTCCGGTTTCACTGTCAGAGGGTTGTGATGATTTGACCCGTACTGCGCGTCGTCGCCGCCGCCGGCGTCCACCAGCACGGTCTCGCCTGTACGGTCGTTGACAAGCGCCCAGCCGATAAGCGGAACCTGGGTCTTATCATCATCCCCGGCGCGCGGGCCGGAGTTTGTCTCCCAAACCAAAATCCGGGCCGGAACGCAAAGAAAGCCCAGTTCCAACGGGATAATCCGCCAAGTCACAGTTTTCCCTCCCTATTCCACCCGGATAATCGCCGCCGCGCCCTGGCTCAGTCCGCCGCAGACGGCGCAGGCGGCATAGCCGCCGCCGTTTTCCCTGAGCGCCGCCGCCGCCGTCATCATCAGCCGGGCGCCGCTGGCCGTATTGGGATGGCCTATGGCGACTGCCCCGCCGTTGATATTCAGTTTGGCCTTGAGCGCCCGGTAACTGGTCTCGTCGTAGTCGAGAATGGGCTGAACGCTTGCTTCCCGCGCCAGTTCCTCGTAGGCGGCGCTCAGGAAGCGCCCGTTAGCCAGCAGTTTGAGCGAGACGAGCGGTACGCAGGCAAAGGCTTCGTTGATCTCAATCAGGCTGAGGTCGTCCGGCGTCAGGCCCGCCGCCCCCAAACATTTTTTCAGGGCGAAAGCCGGAGATACCGGCATAACGCGCGGCGTCAGGGCGACGGCGGCGATCGAGACCAGAGTATAGACTATCGGCAGATTCAATTCTTCCGCCTTTGCCCGCGTTGTGAATATTTGGGCCGCGGCCCCGTCGTTCATGCCGGGCGAGTTGCCGGCGGTGCAGGTCGGATTGGAAAAAACTGGTTTGAGCCGCCGGAGTTTTTCCCGGCTGATGTCCGGGCGGTACTGTTCATCCTTGTGCAAGACGGCGCCATCCAGGGCGAAGGGCACTGTTTCAGCGGCAAAAAAACCGCGCTCCCAGGCCCGGCCATACTTCTCGTGACTGGCCAAAGCCCATTCGTCCTGCTCTTCCCGGCCGACGCCGTATTCGACTGCCAGCCGGCCGGAATCCAGGGCGACCGGGGCGTAGTCCTTATAACCGAGCGGAATCAACGGGTCTTCGACCGGAAAGGAGGAATGTTTGCGGCCCTCCCAGCGCAAGCCTCGCAGCAGGAATGGTTCCTGGCTGAAGCTTGTCGCGCCGCCGGTCAAGACGAAGCCGGCTTCTCCGGCGCGAATGCCGCGGCAGGCGTACAGCACCGCGCTCATGGAGGAAATACAGGCCTGGTCAATGGTGACAGCCGAAGTTTCAGGCGGCAGCCCGGCTTTAAGGAGCGATTGGCGGGCGACCACGGGAGTGAAGGGATCCTTGGTGCTGGCGGTGTCGCCGTTTCCCCACCAGACCTCGCCGATCAGCCGCCCTTCCAGCCCGGCGCGCGCCAGGACCGCCTTCATGATGAAAGCGCCCAAGTCGTAGACGTCAACGTTTTTCAGCGCTCCGCCAAACCGGCCGAACGGGGTGCGGGCCGCCGCGACGCAGACTATATCCTCTTTCCGTTTCTGCAATGGCAATTGCAATGGCTTGCTTGTCATCTTTTCTCCTTAAATACTGTGCCGCTGACTATACGGACAAGCGCAAATCGCGTCCGTAGGCCGCTTTGTACTGATCCCTTAAAACCGGGCGGAACTTGGGGTGAGCGATGCCGATCAGGGCTTCCGCTCTTTCGCTTTGCGTCTTACAGAAAAGATTCGCCGCCCCATACTCCGTAACCACCCAATGCACGTCGTTTCTGGTCGTCGTTACCGGCGTTCCCGGCTGGAGCTGGCAGGAAATGCGGGAGAGAGCGCCGCGCTTGGCTGTCGAAGGGAGGGCGATGACCGGACGGCCGTTTTTGGCCGCCGCCGCGCCGCGCAGAAAATCCAACTGTCCGCCGATACCGCTGAACTGCCTGCCGCCGATCGCCTCGGCGCAGACCTGGCCGTCCAAATCAATCTCCAGGGCGGAATTTATCGCGACCATATTATCGTTTTGGGCGATTACGTACGGGTTGTTGACATAATCCACCGGGTGAAACTCAAAACGGGGATTTTGGTGAAGGTATTCATACAGGCTTTTCGTGCCTTCCGCGAAAGTCACCACGATTTTGCCGGGGTGTAAGGTCTTTTTTTGGCCGTTGACCACGCCCGTTTCGATTAAATCAATCAATCCGTCAGAAAACATTTCCGAATGGATGCCCAGATCCTTTTTGTCCCGCAAATATCTGAGGATCGCGTCGGGAATCGTCCCCGTCCCCATTTGAACGGTATCTCCGTCTTTGATCAGCGCCGCGACGTTGCGGCCGATGGCTTGGGTAACCGCGTCCTGAACGGCGAACCTGGTCAGCTCTGTGAGCGGGCCGGCGCCTTCCACCAGGATATCCAGGTCGTCAACATGCACGAGACTGTCGCCGAAGGTGCGGGGAACATTGGGATTGACTTCGGCGATTACCGTCCGGGCGCACTCGACAAGCGCGCGGGAATGATCCACTGACACGCCCAGACTGCACAATCCGTCCGCATCCGGCGGGCTGACCATGGTGAGAAAAACATCCGCCCCGATATATCCCTCCCGGAAGGCGCGCGGGAATTCGTGAAACAGCAGCGGAAAAAAAGAGCCGCGGTTTTCCCACAAAGCCTCTCTGGTGTGAGGCCCGGCGAACATGGAGCGCAGGACAAAATGCCCTGCCATTTCCGGCCGGCAATAGGGAGCGGAGCCGATCGCCACCCCTTGGACAACGCTGACGTTTTCCAATTCCTGGTATCTGGCCGCCATCGCCGCCACCAATAATTCAGACTCGCTGGCGGCATGGCCGGGTATGACGCAGTCCCCGGATTTAATCACCTTTACAGCTTCCGCCGCGGTTGTCAGCTTGTTTTTACAGGCGCTCCGCCAACCCATAGTTATGATCCTCCTTTGCCCAATCTCATTTGTTCCCCCAGACCGCCCCGCCTTATCTTTGCCCCAGAGAGCCGCGGTCAACTCAATCAACCTAATCAATCAATAAATCCAACCCAACAAGCAATCATGCAATAATCGTGCCAGACGGCGCTGATTTTTTTCTTTACAGGACGCGGCTTATCCTGTATACTGCTACTGTGGTAATAATGCAACACATAGCGACGCGGCGCAACATATGACGGCATATAGCAACATATAACAACATATAGCAAAACC
>JAIRRL010000087.1 GCA_031255985.1 Gracilibacteraceae bacterium | reverse complement strand
CTGCGGGAGTATTACCACTCGGCGGACAGGGCCGGCGTGGTGGAGAAGATCAAGGCGATATTTCAGATGCTGTATATGGGTTTGCGAGGCGAAAAAAACGCCTACGACGACGGCGGCGGCGATAGCGGAACAGACTGAACTGAGTTAGAGTTAGACTGAACTTAGCTGAACTGAACTTAGCTGGACTGAGTTAGACTGAGCTGGACTGAGTTAGACTGAGCTGGACTGAGCGGGAGGCGGATGGCGATGGCAACGGCGGTGCTGAGAGGGGAGAACCTCAGCCGGTATTATGACGGGGAAGGCGTGCGGGTGACCGCGCTGGATCAAGTCTCTTTTTCGATCCAAGCTGACGAGTTCGTGGTGGTGCTGGGCCCTTCCGGCTCCGGCAAATCCACGCTGCTCAACCTCATCGGCGGGATGGATCAGCCCAACGAGGGCAAACTGTGGTACAAGGAGCGGGATTTGACCGCCCTGACCTCCGGCCAGCTTTCCGACTACCGCCGGGACGTGGTGGGTTTTGTTTTTCAGTTTTTTAACCTGCTGCCCTCTTTGACCGCCCTGGAAAACGTGTCCCTGGCCGCCGATATCGCCCGGGACGCCCTCTCGCCCAAAGAGGTGCTGGCCATGGTGGGTCTGAGCGGCCGGGAGAAGCATTTTCCCGCCCAGCTTTCCGGCGGCGAGCAGCAGCGGGTGTCCATCGCCAGGGCTATCGTCAAGCGGCCGGCCTTGCTTTTGTGCGACGAACCCACCGGCGCCCTGGACAGCAAGAACAGCGCCGCCGTGGTGCAATTGCTGCTGCGGATGGGGCGGACGCTCCGCTGCCCGGTGCTGGTGATCACCCACAACAGCGAGGTGGCCAGAGTGGCGGGGCGGGTATTTTATATGAAAGACGGCAAAATCGACCGGATCGAAGTCAATCCGTCGCCGCTGCCGGCGGATGAACTGACATGGTAAGGCTGCTGCTGCGCAAAATGCTGCGGGAAATGGGCCGCAGTCTCTCGACTTACGGCGTCTGCGCCGGGATCATCGCCATCGGTTTTTGCGGCTACGCCGTGATGGGCATCGCCTCTGATCAGCTGACCGCGGCGCGGGACCGGTTTTACCAGCTGACGGCCTTCCCGGACGCCATCGCCCAGGTGGAGGCCGCGCCCCTGCGAGCGGCCGGGGCCTTGCTGGAGATTGACGGCGTGGAGCGGGCGGAGGGCCGCCTGACGGCCACCGCGCGGGTGACGGGCCTGCCCCGCGCCGAGGGCAAGATCCAGGAGCCGGAACTCCTGCTGATCTCCATTGAGGACGGGGGCATGGCGATTCCCTATCTCTCACAGGGCCAGACGCCCGGACCGGGGCGGCGGGAACTGGTGGCGGGGGACGGTTTTCTCGCGGCCAACAACCTGGCGGCCGGGGATGAGCTGACCTTGGTGTTTCAGGGCCGGCGGACGGTTTTCGCCATCAGCGGCGGCGGCATTTCACCGGAAAATATCTATCTCCTGCGCAGTTCCAGCGATATGTTGCCGGATTTGGCCAACTATGACGCCGGTTTTGTCCGTTACGACATTTTGGCTGAACTGCTGGGCAAGCAGGGGATGGCCAACGAGTTTCTGCTCACTTTGCGCCCCGGCGCGGATTGGGACACGGTGCAAGAGGCGGTCAAAGAGACGCTGGCTTCTTACGGGTGCTACCGGGTGGAGGCGCGGGAGGATCAGCCTTCGGTGGCGATGCTGGAAGGGGAGCTGGATCAGCTGGAAAGTATGGGGACGACCGTGCCTTTCCTGTTTTTGCTGGTGGCGGCGGTGATCCTCTATATCGCCTTGGGCCGGATGATTCAGCGGCAGCGGGCCCAGATCGGAACCATGATGGCCCTGGGTCTGCGGCCCCGGACGGTGCTGCTGCATTATACGGGCTATGGGGCGGCCACCGGGCTGGTGGGCGGATTTTTGGGCGGTTTGCTGGGGTATTGGGCCGCCGCCCCGACGGTGGAGTATTACAGGACGTATTTCAGCCTGCCGCCCATCCGGGTTCCCTACTCGCCGGATTATCTGATTGGGGGAACCGTAGCCGCCACGGTGTTTTGCGGGCTGGTGGGCTGGTTCATCGCCGCCGGCCTGAGCCGGCTCAGGCCGGCGGAGGCGCTGCGGCCGGCCGCGCCCAAGGCGGCCCGGCCGTCGCCTTTGGAGCGGATTCCCCGTTTTACTTCTCTTTTTACCGTGGCGGGGCTGACGGCGATCCGGAGCCTTTCCCGCAACAAGCGCCGGGCCGCGCTTTCTCTGGCCGGCGTCGCTGTGGCCTATATGATCACCGCTACTGTGCTGTCCATGTACAGCATGTTCGACACTTTTATTTTTGATCAGTTGGAAAAAAATCAGCGCCAGGATATCGCCGTGAATTTTCTCGCCCCGGTGGAAAGCAGTCAGGCGCTGCTGGCGGCCCGGCATCCCTCCGTCAGCCGGGCGGAGGGGATTTTGGAGTTTCCCGCCGTCCTGCGGGGGCCGGCCGGGGAAAAAAACGCTTTGCTGCAGGCCATCGACCAAGACGCGCGCCTGACTTTGCTCTATGACGAGGGGGAGCGGCAGGTGCGGGTGCGGGAGGACGGGGTCGTGCTTTCCGCTCACCTGGCCAGTCTCCTGGGGGCGGAGTTGGGCGGGATGATCGAGGTGACGGTGGAATATCCCAAAGAAAGAACCAGCCGCCTGCCGGTGACGGCCATTATCGCTCAATACATGGGCGATACCGTGTATTTGTCCCATGAGGCGGCGGGCCGGATCAGCGATTACGGCGGCGGTTACACGGCGGTGCTGATCCAGGGCAGTCAGGCCGCGGCGCGGGAGATGGGGGAAAAGCTGAAAGGCGCCGCCGGGGTGGCTTCGGTGACCAGCCGTCAGGAAAAATTGGCGATGTATGAGAGCATGATGAGCAGTATGAACGGGATGATGGCCGCCATCACCGCCCTGGGGGTGATCATCGGCCTGGCGGTGATTTACGTCAGTTCTTTGATCAGTTTTGAGGAAGCCCGGCGGGAGATCGCCGTGATGCTGACTTTGGGGATGAAAAGCCGGGATTGCCTGGATGTGATCACCGTGAGCCAGGGAACGCTGACGGTCTTGGGGGCGGCGGCGGGCGTTCCTTTGACGATGGCGGCCAACCGCTGGATTTCCGGCAATATGGCCTCGGATTTGTATACGCTTCCAAATTTTGTCAATGCGCAGTCGCTGGCCCTGGCGGCGCTTCTGACATTCGGGGCGGCTTTGGTCAGCGGTTTGCTGATGCTCGGCAATATCCGCAAGCTGAAACCGGTGGATCTGCTGCGGGAACGGGAGTGATTCCCGTAGGGGACGCCGCCTTCGGCGTCCCGCGAAACCCAGGGAATACGCCCTTTGGAAAGTGGAGAGATTACCCCGGTTCCCGTAGGGGACGCCGCCTTCGGCGTCCCGCGAAACCCAGGGAATACGCCCCTTTGGAAAGTGGAGAGCTTAGTACCTTACGGACACGCTTCTACAATAAAAAACAAGAAATCAAGTGAATGTCCGTAAGGTACTAACTCCGCGCCTTGGCGCGGCGCGCGCAGCGTGGACCATACGATAAAACTAAAGCGGGCTGACACATGTCTTGAATTCTGGGTTGCGGGAGTCAGCCCGCTTTAGTTGGGAACGGAGAGACGCGAGTTTAGAGACGTGAGCAGAGAGGTGAGGCGAGGGCAATGAAAAAAAACGTGAAAATCCTGCTGTTTATCCTGATCGCCGGGGCTGCCGCCGCCGCCGCTATTTTGGCCGCGCTGCGCCCCATTCCGGTGGAGAGCGAAACGCTGACGGCGGGGCCGCTGGCGGAGCGGTTTACGGTGGAGGGGACGCTCCTGCCGGCGGAGAGCCGGGTACTGAACGCCGGAACCGCCGGCCCTGTGACCGGATTGCCCTTTCAGGCGGGCATGGCGGTGACGGCGGGGGAGACGGTGGTGGCGCTGGCCGCCGCCAGCCAGACGGAGACGGAATTGCAGCTGGCCCAGGCCCGGCAGCAATTGGCCGCCGCCCGGCAGGAGTACGCTCATCTTTTTGGGGATAAAGGGGCGGCGGCGGCGAAACTGACGCTGGCGGAAAACGAGCAGGCGGCGGCGGAATGGGAGTATCAGGCGGCGGCGCAGGTGAACGAGACGTTCCCCGGCGCCTACGCGGAGACGGATCTGAACCGGCTGCGCAGCCGTCTGACGGCGGCGGAGCAAAGCCTGGCCGTAGCCCAAAACGAGAATTCCGCCGCCACTAAAGCGTATTATCAGGAGCAGATCGCTTCCTGGGAAAGCCAAGTCGCCGCCCTGGAGGAAACCATGGCGGCCGAACCGGTGACGGCGCCTTTTGACTGCGTACTATGGGAATTATACGTAGAGGAAGGAGCTTATGTAGCGAAATATCAGCCGGTGGCGAAGATCTACCGGGCGGGGGAGATGAAGGTGGAGGTTTGGGCGCTGACGGAAGACGCCATGCGGATGCGGCCGGGGGATGAGGTGGCCTGCGCCCTGGCGGACGGCGCCGTTTTCCAGGCCCGGATTCGCTATATCTCGCCGGTGGCGACCAAATCCCTTTCCGCCGTGGGGGTGGAGGAAAGCCGCAGTTTGGTGGAGCTGGCGCCGGCGGATCTGCCGGCGGCGGCGGGCGCGGGGCATCAGGTGGACGCGCGTTTCACTGTCGGCGCTGAGACGGAGGACGTGGTATCGGCGCCGGTTTCCGCCCTGGCGCCTCTGCCCGGCGGCGGCGACGGGCTTTACTTGATCCGGGCGGGCAAGGCGGCGCTGACCCCGGTGACCACCGGCCGGCAGAGCGGGGGCCGGGTGGAGATTTTGGCCGGGGCGGCGGCGGGAGACGAAATAGTTTCCCGGCCCCTGGACAGCGAGGTGCGGGACGGAAAACGGGTGACCGCTGCCGGCGGCGCCTGAAACCGGATTTATATTTCCTCCCGCCGGTTCAGCGATACCAGCAGCATGGCGGCGATGATGAGGACGGAGCCGGCGGCAAAGGAAAAAGTGAAGCGGTCGAAGCCGTAAAAAACGGAAAAAATCACGGCGAAAACCGATTCGAGACATAGGACGACCGCGGTTGTGTTCGCGGAAATGCGGGACTGGGCCAAAGTTTGGAAGAAAAAAGCCAGCCCGGTGGAAAAGACCGTGAGAAAGAGCAGGCCCGGCAAGGCGGCGGCCCAGGCGACGGCGGCGTAGGCGTCTTTTTCCGTGAACCAGGAAAGAGCGGCGGCGCACAGGGCCACGGTTCCCAGTTGGACGGCGCTGAAGTTGAGAGCCGGCAAAACCGGGGCGTAGCGCTCCAGCAAAATCAGGTGGAAGGCGAAAAACAGAGCGCAGCAAATGGTGAGAGCGTCGCCGTTGTTCAGGTTCAGCGCTTCGCCCCAGACGCCGGAAACGCAGGCTATGCCGGCAAAGCACAGCGGCGCCGTCAGCAGGGGCCGCCAGGAGATTTTTCTTTTCAGCGCCATCATGATCAGCGGCACGATGATCACGTATAAGCCGGTAAACAAGCCGTTTTTCGCCGGCGTGGTCAGTTCAAGCCCGAAAGTCTGAAAGGCGTAAGCGAGAAAAATGGCGGCGCCGACGAGAAGCCCCGCTCTGACGGTCGCCCGGTCAAAAGGCTGAAACGGGGCGGCGCGGCGCAAGGCGAGCAGGAGCAGCGTCCCGAAGAAGAAACGGAAAGCGAGCAGGAGCCAGATGGGGAAACCGGCGGAAATCAGGTTTTTCAGCACGATAAAACTGTAACCGAAAATCAGGGCGAACAATACCATCCCGGCGATAATTAACTGTTTGGGAATACGGAATATCACCGGTTTTTTAGCGTTTTCCATAAAACACGATCCCTCTAACCTCTGAATTTCCATAATTTTCATGACTGCCGTGATTTTCGTGACTGCCATGATTTTCATGATTTTCATGATTTTCATGACGCCAATGACGAGGCCGCTCATCCGGCCTGCCATACATTATAGCGCCTGAAAGCTTTCTTGGCAAAAAAAGAAAGTTTATTTTTTTGTTGGCAGGGCAAGTTTTTGTTGGCGGGAGAATTTTTTGTTGACACGGAAACAATCATATGATATATTGTTTCCATATCAACAATACAGGCGGGGGTGATATTAATGAAGCGGGCGGAGCAGGTGCTGGACATTCTGGTCAATCTGGTCAATATGCGCGATTCCGAGACGGTTTTCGGCCACAGGCGCGAAGGACTGCTGGCGGAGTTCACTCTGGCCGAGGCCCATTGCATCGACTGGATCGGCGTCCTCGACCATCCCAACGTCACCAAAATAGCCCGCCTGATGGGCGTGACGCGGGGCGCGGTCAGCAAACTGAGCAAGAAACTGCTGAAGCAGGGGCTGATCGAAAGCTATCAGGAGCCGGACAACAGCAAGGAGATTTATTTTCGCCTGACCGGGAAGGCGCTGCCGGTCTATGAGGAGCATAAAAAAATTCATCAGGAGGTCAGAGGCGAATGGATGAAATTTTTTGCCAACTTCAGCGACGGGGAGCAAGAGGTGCTTCTGCGTTTTTTTACCCGCCTGGAGGCGCTTTTGGGCGAAAAAACTGAAGCGGCCGGGCGACAGATGAAAGGAATGTGATAAAATGTATGTTGTGATCGGAACGGCGATTTTGATCTGGACAGGCGTCACCTTGACCCGGATCAGGCAGCTGAAAAAGCGGAAAAACATGATTGTCCATATTGACGCCGCCAAATGCGCCGGTTGCGGCCGCTGCGCCCGGAGGTGCTCCCGCCGCGTTTTGACAATCGTGGAAACTGAAGCCGGGCCGAGGGCGGTCGTGGCGCGTCCGGAAAAATGCTCTCTCTGCGGCGATTGCCTGAGCAAGTGCAACTTCGGCGCCCTGAATTTGTTCGAGCTCGAGACGGCCGCGCCGGCGAAAACGGAGGAAACTTACTCCACCCATTATTAAAAGGAGGCTGCTGCCCATGATTACCATCATTTACGCTCACCCGCTGGAAGAAGGAATAAGCGCCGCCGCCCGGAACGCGCTGACGGAACATCTGCGCGCCATCGGCCGGCCTTATACTTTGATCAATCTGCACCAGGACGGTTTTGACCCCGTCATGACCGCGGCGGACCGCCAAACTTTTTTTAAGGGCGACGGGAAATCTAATTACCCGCTGGCGCGAAAATATCAGAATATACTGAAAGAAACCGGCCATCTGGTGTTCATTTTTCCGATCTGGTTCAACGAGCAGCCCGCCATCGTCAAAGGCTTCTTCGAGCGGGTTTGCCTGCCGGGATTCGGCTACGGCTACGCCGAAAACGGCACGGCGCCGCTGCTGACTCATATCAAAAAACTCACCGTCCTCACGGCCTCCGGCGCGCCCACCGAAATGCTGGTCAACGTTTTTGACAATATGATCGAAAAACAGTTCATCCGCCATATCGTCCAAACGATGCTCGGCCCGCTGCCGGATGAGGGAGCGGCGGCCTGGATCAACATCGGCCCGGCCTTGCCGGAGGGCTTG
Organism: Gracilibacteraceae bacterium; assembly: GCA_031255985.1. Lineage (GTDB taxonomy): Bacteria > Bacillota > Desulfitobacteriia > Desulfitobacteriales > Syntrophobotulaceae > JAIRRL01. The sequence continues at coordinate 2,363 of JAIRRL010000087.1, read as the reverse complement.
CCCGCGCATATCGCCAAAATCAAAGCCAGATTCAGCGCCTGAGTGATTAATCCGCCGCTGTAATAACAAAGCTGCCAATAACAAGGATTGAACTTTGCGCCGTGTACAAAATTTTGTACACGGCAATCATTTATGGGCAAAATTTTTGCCAAAGGGAAAATCGACCTCAAACCGCTGGATCAAGCGCTGATGATCAGCGCTGCCGCAGAAATGTTCAATAAAATGCAAATAACATATTGACGCCGTTGCTACTCTGTGTTACAGTATACAAGTATTGAGTATGACAGAATACAAGTATGACAGAATAGCGGAGGTAATCACACTGGAAAATCTGACGGAAATGCTCAAAGGAGTGCTTGAAGGCTGCGTCCTTGAAATCATCAGCTGCGGCGAAACCTACGGCTATGAAATCACGCGCCGCCTGAACGCGCTTGGATTCACCGGGGTGGTGGACGGCACAACCTATACGATACTTGTCCGGCTCGAAAAAAACAGATTGGTTGAGGTTGACAAACGCCCCTCTGACATGGGGCCGCCGCGCAAATTTTTCACATTGAACGGGGCGGGGCGCGAGGAACTGCGCCGTTTTTGGGCGAGATGGGAGTTCGTCGCGGCAAAAATCAACCAACTGAGACAGGAAGATTCAGGCGCATATGTGGATGTTCGCGGCGGGCAGCGGCTGCGATATGATAAAAATCCACTATGACCTGATTGACCTGTTTGAAACCGGGGCGGCGGCCGGCAAGCGGGTACTCGAAATCACGGGGGACGACGTCGCGGGCTTTTGCGACGAACTTCTAAAAAACGCCAAGACCTACGCGGAGGATTGGCGGAGCAGGCTGAACCGCGAAATCGCGGAGAAACTTGGCAAGGGGGACGGCGCAAATGGGCGGGCAAAGTGACGCGATTACCGTATCGGGGCTTCGTAAATCCTTTGACGGGCAGACCGTGCTTGCCGGAGTGGAGTTTTCCGTGAAACAAGGCGAGATATTCGCGCTGCTCGGCAGCAATGGGGCGGGAAAAACGACCACCATCAGGATCCTGACCACGCTGGCGAAGGCCGATAGCGGGACGGCGCGGGTCTGCGGTTTTGATGTGGCGAAACAGGCGCGGAACGCGCGCGAAGTCTTCAGCCTCACGGGGCAGTCCGTCGCGGTTGACGATATTCTTACCGGCCGCGAGAATCTTGTTATGATCGGCAGACTGCGCCACCTGTCAAACCCGAAAGCTCTTGCCGACAAGCAACTTGCGGCGTTCGGCCTGACGGAGGCGGCGAACAAGCCGCTTTCGCAATATTCGGGCGGTATGCGCCGGCGTTTGGATTTGGCGATGAGTATGCTCGGCAAACCGCGCGTCGTCTTCCTCGACGAGCCGACGACCGGGCTTGACCCGCAAAGCCGGCTTGCGGTCTGGGACACTATCAGGGAAATGGCGAGATCCGGCGTGACGATTTTCCTCACCACGCAATACCTCGAAGAAGCGGAGCAGCTGGCGGAGCATATCGCTATTCTCCACGGCGGCAAAATCATAGCATACGGGACGCTTGCGCAATTGCGAAAACGGTTCCCGCCCGCGAAAGCGGAATACATTATCAAGCAGCCGACGCTGGAAGAAGTCTTTTTGGCGATAATCGGCGAGGGGGCGGCAAGATGAAACGCATGATTTCAGACACGCTCGTGATGTCCGGGCGGGTCGCCAAACAACTGACGCGCAGCGTTGACACCGTTATCACTGTTCTGATAATGCCGATAATGATGCTCTTGGCCTTCGTGTACGTTTTTGGCAGCGACATGAAGCTTGACGGAATCGGGGCGGCGGACTATATGCTGCCGGGAGCGATGCTGATGGCAGTGATGAGCGGCGTGGCATATACGGGCTATCGCCTTCATATGGACATCCGCAACGGCATATTTGAGCGCTTCCGCTCGCTGCCGGTCGCCCGCTCAAGCATCCTCGGCGGCCACGTCGCCGTGTCGGTCGTAAGCAATCTCGTATCGGTATATGCAGTGGTTTTGGCCGGCCTCCTGATCGGGTTCAGGCCGCAGGCAAGTTTCGCGCAATGGCTGCTCGCCACCGTGCTGGTACTGCTGTTCGTGACCGCCCTGACCTATGTCGCCGTTTTTTTCGGCACAGTTTCAAAGTCGCCCGAAACAGTTGGCATTTTCTCGTATGTGCTGATAGCGCTGGGTTTTGTCAGTTCTTCCTTCGCCCCTATAAGCAGTATGCCGGGCGGACTCGCCGCGTTTGCGCGGTACAATCCGATGAGCGCGATTGCCGACAGCATAAGGCTTTTGTTACTCGGTCAGTCGCCGGGTAATCGCCTGTGGCTGGCGCTTGCCTGGTGCGTCATTGTCAGCGCTGTC
>JAIRRL010000060.1 GCA_031255985.1 Gracilibacteraceae bacterium | reverse complement strand
GCGGACTCTCCGCCTGACTCGCCGAAGGAGTATTATCCTGCGCCTGACCGGCGTTCTGACCGACAGACGGAGGTTCCCCGAAGCAACCGGTCAGAGAGAGGATGATGATGATAAGCCATACGGCCATGAGCAGCTTGTTTTTAGTCATCGTCAACCGGCGTTATCTGCGCCGCGCTCCTTCTTATGCCGTAATTCCACAATACTCCGTAATTCCACAATACTCCGTAATTCCGCAATACTAATACTGCTAATTTCGACCAATAAGCGCATAATCCTTTTATTCAGAAACCGAGACGGACCGGGCGGCGAGGGCGGGGAGCGATTAAACCCGCAATTCATCCGGGCGCGGCGGTTTGCAAAAAAATTCCTTGACAAATGCGGCGGCTGTAGTGTACTATAAAATCTAGTTAGATAAATTAACTAATCGGTTGGGCCGGAGGTGAGCGGATGGAGCGCACTATCAAGTCACTCAACGAGTTGTTGACTGATTTTTACCTCAATCTCCTGCGCCTGGAAGAAAAGGCTCTGCGGCGCAACCCGCGAATCGCGCTGTCTCTGCATGATGTGCTGCTGTTGCACGCCGTCAGCGGCAGCGGCGGTGAAGGAATCACGGTCGGCGCTCTCGCGCAAAAACTCAATGTATCCCGGCCGTCCGCCACCGTAGCCGTAAACAAACTGGAAAAAAAAGGGCATGTGCGCAAATCGGGGCATCCCACTGACGGACGGGCAGTGCGCGTACATCTGACAAAGGAGGGGGAAAAAATAAACGCCTATCTCACATATTTTCAGCGTTACTTCGTCGCCGAGATGAATAGCTCGTTTACATCGGAGGAAAATGACTGCCTGGTGAGAGGCGTCGCCAAAATGAATGAAATTTTTGTCCGCAATATTGAAGAATGAGATGAACGACGGAAGAATAAGATGAACAACGGAAAGATGAAATGAACAACGGAAGAATAAGATGAACGGAGGAATTTACAAAATGGTTTTCGAGAAATTGGTTGGTTTGCTGGCGAAGCACTGCGACTGCGATGAAGCGGAAATATCCCTTGAAACGACGTTTGAATCGCTCGGAATCGATTCGCTGGACACGGTGGAAATACTTATGGAAGCGGAGGACGTCCTCGGCTTTGAAGTGGAGTTGACGGAAAGGGTGGCCACCGTGGCTGAACTCGTTTCCTTCATTGAGATCAAAGTGGTGGAACAGCAGGAGATGGCTAAAAACGACCCGGATTTGGCCGCGCGGCTGGAAGAAAAACTGGGCATAAAAATAAGCGAAGTGGATTGGGATTCTTTCGGCGGCGGCGCGAAGCCGGACGACGGGGAAGGTTAAAGAACAACCGCGATGATCAAAACTCCTTTATGTGATCTGCTGGGCATAGAATATCCCGTTTTCCAGGGCGGCATGGCCTGGGTTTCGGACGCCCGGCTGGCGGCGGCCGTCTCCGCTGCGGGCGGTTTGGGCGTCATCTCCGCCATGAACGCCGGCGCCGACTATGTGCGCGAACAGGTGCGCCTGGCCCGGACGCTGACCGATAGGCCGTTTGGCGTCAATATTATGCTCATGAGTCCGCGGGCGGCGGAAGTGGCCCGTTGCGTCGCCGAGGAAAAAGTGGCCGTGGTCACCACCGGAGCCGGCAATCCGGCTAAATACATGAAAGAATGGCAGGAAGCCGGCGTCAAAGTTATTCCCGTGGTGGCTTCGGTCGCCATGACTAAACTCATGCTCCGCGCCGGCGCCGTGGCCGTGGTGGCCGAAGGCTGCGAAAGCGGCGGCCATATCGGGGAACTGACGACTATGGCGCTGACGCCTCAGGTCTGCGACGTCGCCACCGTGCCGGTGCTGGCGGCCGGCGGCATAGGCGACGGTCGGGGGGTGGCGGCCGCTCTGATGCTGGGGGCGCAGGGCGTTCAATTGGGAACGCGTTTTCTTGTCGCCCGCGAATGTAATATTCACCAAAATTACAAAAATATGGTATTGAAGGCGAGCGATATCGGCACGATCACGACCGGCAGACGTTTGGGTCATACGGTGCGCAGCCTGAAAAACGCTTTTTCCCGTAAGTATTTCACGGCGGAAGTGTCCGCCGCCGTCAGCGACGAAGAGCTGGAGGAACGGGCGGTGGGCGCTTTGCGCCTGGCGGCGGTCGAAGGGGACGAGAAGAACGGTTGTTTTCTCGCCGGGCAGATCGCCGGTCTCGTGCGCAAAGAGCAAACCGCCGCCGAGATAATTCATGAAATCATGACCGAAGCGGAAGAAATACTGAAAGGGGCGGGGCGATGGCTCGCGTAGCGTTATTATTCGCCGGTCAGGGCGCCCAGTATCCGGGCATGGGCCGCGAGCTGTACGAAACAAGCCCCGCCGCCCGCGCGGTGTTTGACCGGGCGGAAGCGGAGCGGCCCGGTCTCATGGAGCTGTGTTTCCGCGGCGAAGCGGCGGAACTGACCGAAACTGTCAACGCCCAGCCCGGCCTTTTTTGCGTAGGGCTGGCTGCGGCGGAAGCCGCGCGGGAAGCGGGAATTGAGGCGGAGATGGCCGCCGGCTTTTCCCTCGGTGAATTGCCGGCTCTCGTCTTCGCCGGCGCCCTCTCTTTCGCGGACGGCTTCCGCCTCGTCTGTCTCCGGGGCGAACTCATGCAAACGGCGGCGGCTTCGGGCCAGCCCAGTTCCATGCTGGCCGTACTGCGTCTGCCGGCGCCGCAAGTGGACGATATCTGCCGCCGCCACGCCGGCGTTTATCCGGCTAACTATAATTGCCCCGGCCAGACCGCCGTTTCCGGCCACACCGCCGCCCTGCCGGCTTTCAGCGCCGATGTGAAAGCCGCGGGCGGTCGGACGGCGCCGCTGGCGGTCAGCGCCGGTTTTCACTCGCCGATCATGACGCCGGCCGCGGACGCCTTTCGCGCCGCCTTCGCCGCGATCACTTTTTCGCCGCCGCTGATCCCGGTTTACGCCAACCGGACGGCGGCGCCCTACGGCGCGGAGGAGCGGGATTGCCTGAGCAGCCAGATAGATCATCCGGTGCGCTGGGAAGAGAGTATCCGCAATATGCTGGCGGCCGGCGCCGATACTTTTATCGAGGTCGGGCCGGGGAAAACTTTGAGCGGTTTTTTGCGCAAAATAAATCCCGGCGTCCAGGCGCTGAATATCCAGGACGGCAAGTCTCTGGCGCGGGTCAAAGAAGAGTTCGCTCAAGCTAATTCCTAAGGAGGACTTATTTACATGCTGAACGGAAAAACCGCTTTGGTCACGGGCGGCTCCCGCGGTATCGGGCGGGCGATTGGATTGCGCCTGGCCGCGCTCGGCGCGAAAGTGGCCCTGATTTACCGGACGGACGAGACGGCGGCGGCGGCGGTGTGCCGGGAAGCCGGCGAGGCGGTCGTCCGGGCTTATCGCTGCGACGTGGCCCAGGCCGCCGAGTGCGCGGCGGTGGTGGAGGCTGTCAGCGCCGAGTTAGGCGGCCCCGACATATTGGTCAACAACGCCGGCGTCGTTCGGGACGGTCTTCTGGCGCTG
>JAIRRL010000054.1 GCA_031255985.1 Gracilibacteraceae bacterium | reverse complement strand
TTTTTTATGGTATAATCCTTTCGGGAAAACGCGAGGAGGTAAGTCATGATTTCTTCAAACGATTTCAAAACCGGCGTCACTATCGAACTGGACGGCGTTGTGTTCCAAATCGTGGAGTTTCAACATGTGAAGCCCGGCAAGGGCGCGGCGTTCGTGCGAACGAAAATAAAAAATGTGCGAACAGGCGCCGTGGTGGAACGCAAGTTCAACGCCGGGGAAAAAGTGGATCGCGCGAGGCTGGATCGGCGGGAAATGCAGTACCTGTATAAGGACGGCGATCATTTCGTCGCGATGGACAACGAGAGTTTTGAACAGATAAACCTGACCGAAGCCCAAATCGGGGCGCCGGTCATATGGCTGAAGGAAAACATGAACCTCGGCGTCTTGCTGCATAACGGCGAGGTCATCGGCGTTGATTTGCCCAATACGGTGGAATTGCGCGTGACGGAGACGGAGCCGGGCATCAAAGGCGACACGGCGACAGGAGCCTCGAAAGCCGCGACGGTGGAAACAGGCGCCGTCGTGCAGGTGCCGCTTTTTGTCAATGAAGGGGACGTTCTCATCATTGATACGCGCAACGGGGCCTATGTGTCAAGAGCCTAAGTCCCGGCCCAATTACTAAGCCACGGCCCAGGTTGGCGCTGTTTTCCACCATTTTACATTATTTTCCATAAGAGCAAAAAAGACGGCAGCCGCAGTCCGGACACAGGGGTTTGCGGGCTTTGCAGCGGCGGCGTCCGTGCCAGATGAGGCGATGGTGGGCGTCGATCCAGGTTGCGGGCGGCAGAAGCGCCGTCAAATCCTCTTCTACTTTATCCGGCGTATCCGCGCCGGTGAATTCCAGACGCCGGGCGACGCGCAAAACATGCGTATCCACCGGCAGGGCCGGGATCCGGAAAGCGACGCCCAGCACGACGTTGGCTGTTTTGCGTCCGACGCCGGGCAGCCGCCGGAGTTCTTCCATTGTTCGCGGAACCTGGCCGCCGAAGTCGCGAACGAGCATGGCGGCGGTGGCGGCAATGTTCTTGGATTTGTTGCGGTACAACCCGATGGAGCGGATGGCGTTTTCCAGCGTTTCCGGCGCCAGAGCGGCCATAGCCGCCGGATCGGCGGCCAGAGCGAAAAGCTTAGGCGTGACTTTATTCACAAGGACGTCCGTGCTTTGGGCGCTGAGGATAGTGGCGACGAGCAGTTGAAACGGATCGGCGAAATCCAGTTCGCAGCGCGCGTCGGGATACATGGCCGCCAGCGCCGCCATAACAGCGGCGGCGCGGTCTGTTTTATCAGACATGGAAATACCTCCCTGAGCCGGCTGGAGCGAGTAAAAAAAGCCGCTCCCCGTAAGTATAACGGAAAACGCCCCGACTGACAAGAACACGGCAGGGGAGGGGACGCCGCCTACACCGTCCCGCGCGTCCATTCCCCGTAGGGGACGCCGCCTACGGCGTCCCGCGAAAGAGGATTATGGGATTAATCATAGACAACTCCCGTTTGGGAGCGCCGGAACAAAAACTTTACCGCCTGGTGGTAGAAAGCGAAATGGCGCGCACTGCCCGGCCGGGCCAGTTCCTTCATATCCGCGTGGCGGACACGCCCGCGCCCCTCTTGCGCCGCCCTTTAAGCATCGCCGGCATAGACGCGGCGGCCGGGCGGCTCACCCTCTATTACCGCCTGAAAGGGCAGGGAACCGAGCTTCTGGCCCGGAAGCGCCCCGGCGAAAAACTCGACGCCTTAGGTCCCCTGGGCCGCGGGTTTACCGTGCCCGCCGCGGGTGAACTGCTCCTGATCGCCGGCGGCGTCGGCGTATTTCCTCTGCTCAGTCTGGGAGAAGCCGCCGGGCGGCGGGGAATACCGTGCGCCTTGCTTTGGGGCGGAGAAAACAGCGCTTTTTTTGCCGCCGCCGCCGGGATCGCCGGTCACATCCCCACCCGCCGCTACGCGACCATGGACGGGAGTTTCGGCGTCCGGGGCCTGGTCACGGAGCTTCTGACCTCGCGCCTCGCGCAGCCAAGCACAGGCGGCGGACTGACCGCCGCCGCCTGCGGGCCGTATCCGATGCTGAAAGCCGTAGCCGCTACGGCCCGCGCCCACCCCCTGCCCCTGGAAGTATCCTTGGAAACAACAATGGCCTGCGGGATCGGGGCGTGCCTTGGCTGCGCCCTGCCCGGCCGGGACGCCGCCGGCGGCCGGGTTACGCGCCGCGTTTGTCTGGACGGCCCTGTTTTTCCCGCGGAGGAGGTGGAATGGCTGTGACGGACATGCGAGTCGCTTTGGGGCCGCTCACTTTGCGTAACCCGGTGCTGGCGGCGTCCGGCGCGTATAATTTCGGGGAGGAATACGCGCCGTACTGTCCCGCCAGTCTGCTCGGCGGCATAATGGTCAAAGGACTGACCCCCCAGCCCCGCTTAGGCAACCCGCCGCCGCGCCTGGCGGAGACCCCGGCCGGGCTGCTCAACGCCGTTGGCCTGGAAAATCCTGGTTTAGAAGAATTTATCCGCTCCTACCCGCCGCGCCTGCGCGCCCTGGACACCGCCGTTATCGTGAATATCGCCGGCTTCACCGTCGAGGATTACGCCCTGATGGCCCGCGCCCTGTCCGGGGTGGAGGGAATCGCCGCCCTCGAAGTCAATATATCATGCCCCAATGTCAAGCACGGCGGCCTGGCTTTCGGCGCCGACCCGGCCGCCGCGGAAGAAGTGCTGGGCGCCGTGCGCGCCGCCACGCCGCTCCCGGTGATCGCCAAACTTTCCCCTAACGTCGCGGATATTCAGGCCATCGCCCGCGCCGCCGAGCGGGGGGGCGCGGATATAATCTCTTTGATCAACACGCTTTTGGGCATGGCCATCGATATAGGGAGCAGGCGGCCGCTTCTCGGCAATATCACGGGCGGGCTTTCCGGCCCCGCGGTCAAACCGGTCGCTCTGCGCATGGTCTACCAGGTATATGAAGCCGCGCGGCTGCCGATTATCGGCATGGGCGGCGTCAGCAAATGGGAGGACGCCGTGGAGTTTTTGCTGGCCGGAGCCGGGGCGGTCGCCGTCGGCACGGCTAATTTTACGAATCCGCGCGCTCCGGCGGACATCCTGCGCGGCCTGGACGCTTACTGCCGCGAAAACGGATTTGCCAAAGTGGAGGAACTTGTCGGCCTGGCTCATAAATAACGGCGCCCGGCCCACTTTCCCGGCGCGGCGGAGGAAAAATGATTAACGAATTCCTGCTCATTTTCGTCATGATAATAGTTTACGGCGCGGCGCTTTTGACCTGGCGTTTTACCGGCCTGGCCGGCCTGATGTGCTATAATGTGTTCATAGTTATCGTCGCTAACATTGAAGTGCTGATGCTGGTGGACGCTTTCGGGGCGGAAATGACTTTGGGCAACGTCCTGTTCGCCGCCACGTTTCTCGTGACGGACATCATCTCCGAGACGACGGGCAAACAGGCGGCGCAGCGCTCGGTTCTGCTGGGCATGGGCGCAGCGCTTCTTTTTATCGTCGTCTCCGGCACCTGGATGCTGTACATACCCTCGGCGAACGACTGGGCGACTCCGGCCGTCCGGGAACTGTTCGCCCACACCCCCAGGCTCGTGGCGGCTTCCTTTATCGTTTACGCCGTCTCCCAGTATTTTGACATCTGGCTGTACCATAAATTCTGGGCGCTGACCACCGCCATAGCCGGCGACAGGCGCCCTTTCCTCTGGGTGCGCAACGCCTCCACTCTCGTCTCCCAGTTTATCAATTCCGCTCTTTACACCTTGCTGGCTTTCGGCGGCATGTACGACGGAGCGACTTTGCGCTCAATTTTGCTTTCAACTTATGTAATTTACGCCATCCTCAGCCTTTGTGACACCCCTGTCATTTACCTGGCCCGCAACATGAAAAAAACGGAGTAACTCGGTCTGTAAAAAAATAATTCAACCCCCCTTGACGCGAACATAGGTTCGTGTTACAATCGAAAAAGAAGAACACTTGTTCGTTGCAAGGGGGGTTGACAATGAAGAAAACAGAGCGGCCGCGCCCCAAAAAGCGGTGGAACCGGACAGTCATGATCGCCGCCGCGCTTGGTCTGTTTTTGCTGGCGGCGACGGCGCCGCTCCGGGAAGCGCCGGTTTACAGTTATAATTTCGTGCCAGCCGTGATCGAAAACGGGGACACTTTATGGGGATTAACCGCCCGGCACAATCAGGGACTTGACTCAAGCGGCCTGATCGCCCTGACAGTCAGCTACAACCATTTGAACAACACGAGTATTCAGCCGGGACAGGTTGTATATATTCCCGTTCGCGTGCGCCGTTAAAAACACCGACGCTACGGCGGTAAAGTTTCAGAAAGTCGGGCCTGTCTTGTAAATGCCGAATTCGCAATGCCCCAGGCTTTCCGCCTTGGTGAAGCGCCCGCTGGCCGCGCGCAGCATTTCCCAGAAAATCTCCTGCCCGCTCTCGACAATGGAACTCTCGCCGCGAATAATCGCCGAAACGTCAATATCTATATTATCCTTCATTTTGACGCAGGTGTCCGCGTTGCCCGATATTTTGAGAACCGGGGCCAGCGGCGAGCCGGTGGGCGTGCCCAGGCCGGTGGTGAACAGGATAATAGTGGCGCCGCCGGCCGTCATTCCGGTGACGGAATCCACATCCTGACCGGGAGTATCCATGACAAAAAGCCCCTTGCCGGCCGGCGCCTCGGCGTAGGAGAGCACATCCTGGATCGGCGCCGCGCCGGCTTTATGAACGCAGCCCAGCGATTTTTCCTCAATTGAGGTGAGCCCGCCCGCAATATTGCCGGGTGTGGGCTGACTGCCGCGCAAATCCACGCGCTCGGCCAGAGAGCGTTGCTCGCAGTTCCGGACGATGGCGAGCAGTTTTTGACCGACGGCCGGGCTGACGGCGCGGTTGGCCAGAATATGCTCCGCTCCGATGAATTCAGTCGTTTCCGAGAGCATGGACACGCCGCCCGCTTGCACCAGAAGATCGGAAGCGAAGCCGACCGCCGGATTGGAAGCCAGGCCGGAAGTGAAATCCGAAGCGCCGCACTCAACTCCGAGTACAAGGGAGGAAACCGGACATGGCGTCCGGCGGCAGGCGGACAAGTCCCGCGCCAGGAGGGCGGCGCGGCGCGCGCCTTCGGCAGTGGCGCTCAATGTGCCGCCGCAAGCCTGAATGACGAGATAATCCGTTGGTTTGCCGGCGCCGGCGATGGCCGCCGCCACCTCGGCGGCGTCGATATTCTCGCAGCCGAGACCGATAACGAGCGCGGCGCCTACGTTCGGGTTTTGGCCCAGCCCGATCAGAGTGCGTTTGGTTTGCTGAAAATCAGCGCCGACCTGGCAGCAGCCGTGCTGATTGGGAATGGCAACCGCCCCTTTCACGATGGCGGCGATTCTGGCGGCGGTGACGGCGGCGCAGACCGAAGCCGGAATGATAGCCAGATGATTGCGCGCGCCGACTTGACCGTTTTCCCGCTGATAACCCCAAAAAGTCTCATTGGCGCCGAACACCGCGCCGTTTGCGGTAAGATTTGCGATAAGATCAGTTTTCATTAGCGTCACCCTCATAAATATCGCCGCGGCCGCGACGGCTCTCCACATTATGCACATGCGCGCGGCGGCCGGCGCCGATAGCGGCCGTCGCCGCGCCGATAGCCTCTCCGTATTTTATCACGTTGTCTCCGGCCGCGATATCTCGGATCGCGAACTTATGACCGCGGGGAATGTCCTCTAGAAGCTGACATTCGCGCTCGTCTCTTCCCACGAAAAACGAAACCTTATCCCCGGCGGACAAATCGGCGACAGCCGTAGCGACGTTATCCGCCGCTTGAACAACAACTGCCATATGATTCACAGGCGTCTCCCTTCCTTTCCGTCTCCCGGCGCCGCAAGCGGCGCGGCTCACTGTTTTTTGCTGTTGACCAGATGATTCAATTCCTCCATGAAACGGTCGATATCCTTGAACTGCCGGTAAACGGAAGCGAAACGGATATAAGCCACTTCATCCAGCGCGTGGAGTTTTTCCATCACTTTCTCGCCGATAATGGCGCTGTCCACCTCCGGCGCATCACTGTTCCATATCTCCCGCTCCACTTCCAAAACCATATCGTTTAGCTTTTCCATGGAGATGGGCCGCTTCTCGCAAGCGCGGAGCAGGCCCCCCAGCAGCTTGGGCCGGGAAAACAACTCGCGCCGCCCGTCTTTTTTCACGACCACCAAATTAATATCCTCGTAGCGCTCGTAGGTGGTAAACCGTTTCTGGCAAACCTCACATTCCCGCCGGCGGCGGATGGCCATGCCGCCCTCGCTCTGACGCGAGTTAATCACCTTGCTTTCTTCATTCTTGCAATAGGGGCAGCGCAATCGTTCCCGCCTCCTTTCCCGCGTCTCTGTTCCCGCCACCGTCGCCGTCGCCGTCGCCGTCGCCGTCGCCGTCGTCTTCGCCGCCGGCAGCGCCGCTGTCACGTCCGCCGGCAGCTTCATATTTTTCCGCCAGCCGCAATTTTTCCGCCCTTTTCAGCCGCTTGATTTCCATCTCCCGCCGCAAAGCGCCGCCTTTATCCGGCAGCGCCTCCAGATAGCGCAGGCGCAAAGGCCCGCGCCCGCGCGTATATTTCGCCCCGCGGCCGCTGTTGTGTTCCCGCAGGCGCGCCGTCACGTCGGCGCAGATCCCCGTGTAAAGCGAACCGTCCCGGCAGGCCGCCATATAAACGTAGTACACGCCGCTCAGAACTTGGCCCTGGGCCGGAAACGCAAAATAAACATGGTTCCTTTTCCCACTTCGCTTTCAACGCTGATTTTTCCTCCCCGAATCCGCGTGATTTCCGCCACGATGGAGAGACCCAGCCCGGCGCCCTGACCGGCCTTGTGCTGCCGGGATCGTTCCCCCCGGAAAAACCGGTCGAAGACAAAGGGAATGTCTTTCGCCTCAATGCCCAGCCCGTTATCCCGCACGGCAAACACGATTTCCTCGCCCTCCTCCGTTGCGAGGATCTCAATCAGCCCGTCGATTGTCGTGTACTGGATAGCGTTGTTTACCAGATTGTACAAAACCTGCTTCATTTCGTCCCGCCGCAGCGGAAAACGGATCAGCAAAGCGGAATTGGCGCAGTCCTTGTCGTAAAGCTCGCCGTTTAACTTCAGTTTCCGCTCGCCCAGCAAAGGAGTAAGCAGCGGCATACTGTCTTCCATCACCTCACGCAGTGTCACCCCTTCGTCCGCCTGGCGGGCCGGCGCGTAAACCGAAATGCGGTTCAAGGCCAGCAGCGCTTCCGTCAGGCGGATCAGGCGCTCCGTTTCCGTGGACATCGCCCGCAGCGCTTCAGCCAGCGCCGCAGCGTCCACATGGTCGTTGCGGCGCAAAATCTCCAGATAGCCGCGGATGGAAGTCAGCGGCGTCTTGAGTTCATGGGAAGCGTCGCCGATAAAACGGGCCATTTTTTCCTTGGCGTGGTTTTCCGCGATCAAAGCCGTCTCAATTTGCTCCATCATCTGGTTCAGCGATTTGCGCAACTGATCGATTTCCGTCGTAGCCGTCTCCGTCTCGGAAATGCGGGCGTGGTAATGTCCGCGCGCGATCTGACGCGCCGTCTCGGAAATCGTGGTCAGCGGCTTCAGCGGTCTGCGCACGACTAAATAGGTGAAGATAATGCTGAAAACCAATACCACCCAAGCGGTGAACACATAGCTGACATAATTGCGCGCCAAAATGAGCTTCACCTCGTTGACCGGGGCGGAAACCGCGACATAACCGCGCACCCATTCCGCGTTTTTCGAGCCTTCGGAAATAATCTGCATAACCGCCAGCTGATCCGCCCTGACCGCCCGCGATATAACCATATATTCCCTGCCGTTCGCGCCGCTTAAAATAAAATGCCGCCGATCCACCGCCGCCTGAGCGGGATCGAAGGCCGGTCTTTCATCCTCGCCGCTGAACAGAACGAGTTCGTCTTCCGTCGCGCCGCTGCCGTAAGCCATGGCGTGAACAGTGCCGTCTCTGTTATACAAAGTCAGCGTTATAGCTTCCGACAGTTCCGGCCGGCTGAAATAGGCCGGCGACGGCTGCGACTGGAACCAGGCGGCGATGTTCTGCTCCGACGTTATCAGCGTGCTCTGCAGCGTGTGTTCCAGATTGCTGTACAAAGCGCGTTCCAAAGAAAAATACTGAATCAGGCCCACTGCCAGGAAAAATATGGCAATACAGATAATGAAGCGTATGAGCAATTGACCGGAAAGCGATTTACTCCACTCACGCACATCTTCTTTTATCGCCACAAAAGCGGATTCGCTCATCTTCCCCTCAGCCGCCGGCCGGAGCGTCTTCCGCGATCTGGAGGGTATAACCCCGGCCCCGCGCGGTTTTGATCACTTCATGCTTCAAGTCGTTTAATTTCTCCCGCAAATAGCGGACATAAACCTCGACGATATTTTCATCGCCCTCAAAATCGTATCCCCAGACATGGAGCAGTATTTTATCCTTGCTGAGAGTCTGATTGACGTTCCAGAGCATATAAGATAGAAGCTTGAATTCCGTGGGTGAGAGATGCAGGGCTTTGTCCCGGTAGGAAATGGTTTTGCCCAATTCGTCCAGCAGAAAAGGGCCGAAGCGGCGTTTGCCGGAAAGATCCGGAAAGCGGTTGCGTATCTGCACCTCAATCCGGGCCAGCAGTTCGTCAAAATGAAAAGGTTTCGCCAGATAATCATGGGCGCCCATCCGCAGCCCACGCGTCACGTCGGTCGCCGCGTCCAGAGCCGTGAGCATGATCATGGCCGCGGCGGAAATCTGCTGAATACCCTGGCATAAATCATAGCCGTCCATGACCGGCATCATGATATCCAAGACCACCACCTGGGGAGACCAGGCCTTGACTATTTCCAGGGCCTCGCTGCCGTTGGCGGCGGCTTTTACCTCGTAGCCCTCCTGTTTCAGGCCGAGTTCCAGCATTTTCCTGATGCTTTCCTCATCGTCAACGACTAAAATCTTGAATTTAGTGGTATCGTCCATCCCCGCCTCACTCCCTTTCGCCGCCCGGCCCAGCCGCCGCCTTCCTTCGCCTAAGCCTAAGTATACATGAAATTTTCCCGCATATCAACGGATTCCATACATTTTCAGGTAAAGACGCATGTTTTCGGCGTGTTTTTGGGCGTCCGCAACCTTTTGGCCGCCCGCGGCCGCGTTTTCCAGGTAGTCTATTATATCCGCGGCCGTCGCTATGGCGTAAACCTCTACGCCCGTCGCCCTTATCTGCCCAATGGCGGTCGTCTCGCCTGTCCCGCGCTCCAGCCTGTCCACGGAAACATACAGCGCCGTGATTTCCGCGCCGAGACCCATGTCCTTAAACAATGCGCGAATCTCGCGCGCGGACGTGCCGGCGGTGACGACGTCCTCCACCAAAGCCACGCGGTCGCCTTTTTGGGGAGTATATCCCAATATCCGTTTCCCATCGCCATGATCTTTTTCCTCTTTGCGGTTAAAAGCGTATGGCATGTCCAGCCCGGAGCCGGCGGCCAGTTCGCCGGCGGTCGCGGTTACAAGAGGTATTCCCTTGTAGGCCGGGCCAAACAGGACGTCGAACTTGGCCTTGATCGCCTGATTGATCGCGGCAAGCGCGGCTTCGCCCGGTTTTTCGTCTATTCCATACGAGTCGCCGCGAACAGAGTTTTGGATTAATTTGGCGTAAAATTTGCCCAGCTTCACCAATTGCCCCCCGGTGGAGAACATTCCGGTGTTGATGAAATACGGCGCCTTTCTCCCGCTTTTCAGGATGAAATCGCCAAAACATAAAACTTCGCTTTGGATCATGAAATCCAAAAATTGGGAACACAGCGCCCCGTCGCCCGTTGTTTTTTTCATGTCCGCCTCGCAGATAAAAATTGTTTCCTTGCTATTCCCAAGGTTATTCGACGCCGGATTCATTCATCCTGCCGCAAGGGCGAACTGTCCTCAAACCTTGCCGGAGCCTGGTTTCCGCCAAAAATGTGGCCTCCGGCGTAAATACGACCGCTTTAGCGGCGGCGAGACTCAACGCGTCCGGTTGCTATGATAATATTCCTTCATAAAAAGTAACGTTTCTATAAAATATGTAGAAAAATAGCTGGTCGGGATGACAGGAT
>JAIRRL010000184.1 GCA_031255985.1 Gracilibacteraceae bacterium | reverse complement strand
TGTCTTTCAGCCCCTCGCCGCAAAGCCAAATCACCCGCTCCACCGGCGCCAGCGCCGCCCGCAACGCTCCCCCCACCGGGTTGGGCAGTCCGGCCCCCGCCCCGCTCATGCGAATCGCGGTCAGGACAGCAAAAAACGCGGCAAAGATGATGACAGCCCAGATCAGCGGACTTATCCTTTTTTTCACCTTTGCCCCCTCCGCCGGTCAGCTCTTTTGCAGCTCGGTCAAATTCCGCATGACCTCATCGTTGTCCAGCACTTTGCCCGCGCCGAGCGCGACGCAGGACAGCGGATCCTCCGCGATATGCACGGGGATGCCGGTTTCCTCCATGAGCAGCCGGTCAAGATTTTGCAAAAGAGAGCCGCCGCCGGCCATGATGATCCCCCGGTCTATGATATCCGCCGCCAGTTCCGGCGGCGTCTTTTCCAGACAGGACTTTACCGCCTCCACGATCTCCGTCACCGGTTCGGAAAGCGCCTCGCGGATTTCCTCCGAAGTGATGGTCACGGTTTTGGGCAGGCCGGTCAGGAGATCTCTGCCTTTGATATCATAAGTGGCGCCGCGGGGCGGGTCAAAGGCCGCGCCTATCCGGTGCTTGATTTCCTCGGCGGACTGGTAGCCGACAAAAAGATTATAGGTTTTTTTCACATAGGCGATAATGGATTCGTCCATCTCGTCGCCGGCCGTGCGGATCGAACAGGCCGTGACTATGCCGCCCA
The DNA here is from genome assembly GCA_031255985.1 of Gracilibacteraceae bacterium. GTDB lineage: Bacteria > Bacillota > Desulfitobacteriia > Desulfitobacteriales > Syntrophobotulaceae > JAIRRL01. The sequence continues at coordinate 2,115 of JAIRRL010000184.1, read as the reverse complement.
TTGAAATGACCCCCACTTCGGTCGTGCCGCCGCCTATATCGACGATCATGTTGCCCGTAGGCTCGTTGACCGGCATGCCCGCCCCGATGGCCGCCGCCATCGGTTCCTCCATGATAATGGGATCGCGGGCGCCGGCGGCGACGGCCGCCTCTTTGACCGCCCTTTCCTCCACGGCTGTCACGCCGGAGGGAACGCAGATGACGACCCGCGGCCGCGCGAACTGAATCCGGGAGCCGATCGCCCTGGAGATAAAGTATTTCAGCATCTTTTGCGTGATGTTAAAATCGGAGATGACCCCGTCCTTCAAAGGCCGGATGGCCACGATATTGCTGGGGGTGCGTCCTATCATCTCCTTGGCGTGCGCTCCCACGGCCAGCGGTTCCTTGCGCTCTATATCCATCGCCACGACTGAAGGCTCCCGAACGACGATGCCCCGTCCCTTCATATGAACAAGGGTGTTCGCCGTGCCGAGGTCAATACCTAAATCTCTTGTCAAAAACATTTTTTTCGTTCATCCTTCCGCTAATCCGTCCGGACAAGGCGGCGCCCGCCCTGAAGCATCCCAAGATCTGACGCCGCGCCTGGCTGTCAGGCTTAATATTTCACCTGAGGTCGCCGCTTTCCTTCAAGCTGATAAAATTTTTATCGCCGATGATGATATGATCCAGCACGTTTATTCCCAGAATTTTGCCACATTCTACCAGGCGCTGGGTGATTTCAATATCCTGGTTGCTGGGGGACGGATCGCCGCTCGGATGATTATGAGCGAGGATCACGGCGTTGGCGCCGCGACGGAGAGCGGGCTTGAAACATTCCCGCGGGTGAACGACCGAAGTATTCAAAGTGCCGACCGACACCGTCTCAATCCCCAGCACCATATTCTTGGTGTTCAGGGTCAGGACGCGAAAATGCTCGCGATCCAGATCGCGCATGTCTTTGAGCAGCGCGACCGCGTCGGCCGGCTGGCGGATAAACGCCTTTTCCTTGATTTCCGCGTCGTCCGCCGCCCGCCGCCCCAATTCGAGCGCCGCCAGTATCAGCACCGCTTTGGCCTGGCCGACGCCGCGCGTATTGATCAGTTCGGGCAGGGCGCGCTTCGCCAGGCCGCGCAAACCCTCGGATTCGGTCAGGATGCGCTCGGCCAGCTGCAACACGTTTTCCCCCGGCGTGCCCACCCGCAGTAAGATCGCGAGCAGTTCCCCGTTTGAGAGAGCGCGGACGCCGGAACGGACGGCGCGTTCCCGCGGTTTGATTTCGGTGGGCAGATCCGCGATGCGGCGGCCGGCAGGCCGGAGAGAGCGGGCTGCCCGCCGCGCCGTCCCTTTCCGCATCGAGGACTCGGCCCGCGCCGGGGGTTCCCGGCGCCGGTCGGCGGGGTATATGCCGCGGGCGGATAAATAGGAGAGCAGTTTTTCCATCGGTAAGCCGATGACATTGTCTTGCGAGCCGTCGATCCGGCGCACGAGCTTGCGCCCTTCCCCCTGACAGGCGTAAGCGCCGGCCTTGTCCAGCGATTCGCCGCCGGCGACATAAGCGCGGATTTGGGCGGCGGTCAGCTTATGAAAACGCACCATCGAGACCGCGCAGTCACAGGCGACGCGAACCGCGCCTCCTTCCTCCGCGTACATGAGGGCAAAGCCGGTCACGACTTTATGCGTTCGCCCGCTCAATTCCGTCAGCATCCGCTCGGCGTCCGCCCCGTCAGCCGGTTTGCCGAAAACGCGCCCGTCCAGCGTCACAACAGTATCGGCGCTGAGAATCACGTCTCCGGGGCCGCCGCCCCTTTTCTCCCACAAAAGCCAGCCGGCCGCCGCTTTGCGCTCCGCCAGGATTATCGTCCCGGCTTCCGGCCCGGCGTCCGGCGGCCAGCATTCGTCAACCGCCGGCCGGACGACTTCAAAATCATAGCCCCATTCCGACAGCAAGAAACCGCGGCGCGGCGAGGCGGAAGCCAGCACCAGCACCGGTTTACTCCTTTATAATCGCGACGCAGCGCGGACAAAGATCGGGATAATCCGGATCGCTGCCCGACGCTTCGCTGTACATCCAGCAGCGCTCGCATTTCCCTCCGCCGGCCGGGCGCACCAGTATTTTCATCGCCGGCAAAGCCTCGCC
>JAIRRL010000137.1 GCA_031255985.1 Gracilibacteraceae bacterium | reverse complement strand
GGAGAGGTTTTTCAGTTCATAGCCGTAGGCGCCGGCGAGCGGCGTCAGATAATCCGTCAGGCCGGCCAGCGCTTCCATCGCGGCTTCCGGCGCTTCCAGCTCGACGGAGAGCGCCTTGCCTCTTGTTTGCAGCGTACCCTGGAAATAGCCGAAGACCGAACTTTGCAAAGTGAAAAACAAGCGCGTTCCCCGCTCGGCTGTTCCGTCGCCGCTCCCGCCGCCGTTTTCGTCCGCGTTTTCCGCTTTGCCCCATAATTCGGAGAAAAGGAAGGTGTCGCCCAATCTTAAAGGAATAAACATGTAGACCAACGGCAGCAGGATGCTGTTGTTCAGGAGGGTGGCGGACAAGATGTGACTTGAGGCGAGCTGGATCGGGAGTGGATTTTCCGCCCCCAGCCCCTTGTCCAGGGCGGAGAAAATACGCTCCGCCGCCGCGCTGTCGGCAGCGGTGGGATTCAGCTTCGTCAGCGGCGTTTCCAGCAAAAACTCCCTTTGTTCCGGGCTGAGACGGCCGAATTGCTGGACGGCGGCGGTGAAAGTGTTGTACAGCCGGAGCAGATCGGTTCGGTTCCCCCCCTCCAAGCGGGTCAGATTGTGCATAGCCTGCATGATCATATTGCGCAGCGGCGAGTCCTTATGGCCCGCGGCCGCGTCCCGCAAAGCCCGCATGGTGTTTTTCATCGCGTCGCCGAGATCGGCGTCTCCGTCCGTCAAAGCGCGGCCCAGAGCCAGCAGGGCGGCGCGGACGATCTCCTGGCCGCCGGCGGGCATATGGGGCAGGACATTCGTCAGGTTATGCATGACGAGAGCGGCGGAGTTTTGGCGGTGCTGAAACATCTCCAAGCCTTTGAGAAAATTAGCCAGCGCGTCCTGTATTTGGGGAGAGTGACTGTTTTGCGCCATGACTTGCCGCAGCGCGTCAAAAAACTCTCCCCGGAAAACGGAGAGATTATCCATGTTAGCTTTGATGTAAGCCCCTAATTCTTCCGGCGGCAGGAAAAAAGCCGTCAGAAACCGCGCGAGCATGGCGCCTTCCTCCGTACCGGCTTTCAGCAGCCGCGCCGTTTCCGGGCTGAACAAAATGCGCTGTAAAGCCTGGGTAGCGGTTTCCGCCTCTGACAGCAAGCGGAGAGTGCGGGCGCTCAGGGAACGAAAATTAAACTCCAGCGGGGCGTCGGGGCGTTTGTGCTGGAGCGCCTCCCGGTCGGACGGACGGATGACGCGCGAAGTCTCGGCGAGGTTCGGGGTCTGATTCGGCCCCTGTGAACCGAGAGGGCCGTCCACTTTGGCCACCGGGTCGCGAGCCGCCGGCAAAGAAGGGATCGACAGTTGATCGGACATCATTTACTCCCATAGGAATTTGCTTGCCAACTAATTATTTCGGTTAAATAATGGAGAATTTAATAAAATGGTATATATTTCCTTCATTTTTTTGCCGGCAGGACGAAATAACATATAGAGTATGCGCTTAGTAATTATAATGAGAGTTGCGGGTGATGAATAATGGCAGATGTTACAATCAATGATTCCATGGCGGAAATGTATCTTTATGAAACCAATTCTTTGCTGGAGCAATTGGATCAAATTTTGCTCGGCGCTGAAAAGAGCAATGAATTCAGCGAGGAAGAAATCAACTCCATTTTCCGCATCATGCATACGATCAAAGGCTCTTCCGCTATGATGGAATTCAATGAAATAGCGAAGGTCGCTCATAAGGTCGAGGATCTCTTTTCATATATTCGCAATAACGGCATTGAGCGGGAAATGAACGAGGATTTGTGCAATCTGGTTTTTCAGGCCAATGATTTTCTCAAAGAAGAAGTGGAGAAAGTGGAAAACGGGGAAGCGTTGAACACGGACATCGCTTTTTTGGAGGAACGCATCACAAATTTCCTCGGCGTTCTGAAGGGGGAGGCGGCGGCGCCGCCGACCGCCGCTGCCGGAACCGGCGCGCCCGCGCCCGCGGCGGCGCCGCCGGTTCCGGCGGGAGAGACGGCTGATCCGCGCGAAGTGGTGATACGCTTTGACGAAGGCTGCCAAATGGAAAACGTCCGCGCCATGATCATCCTGAACAAGATGCGGGAGATCGGCGTGAAATGCGTTTCCGTGCCGGAAAGGCTGGAGAACAGCGCCGAGGCCGCGCAGGAGATCATCGCCGCCGGATTTCATCTCATCGTGGAGGACGTCGCCGATCTGGACAAAGTGACGGAATTGCTGAAGGACACGCTGAATGTGGCTTCGTTTTCTGTCGGCGGCCATGAGTATAAAACGCGGCGGGCGAAAAATTTAAGCGCTATCCGGGTATTTTTCGAGGACGGCTGCGGTATGGAAAACATGCGGGCTTTTCAGCTTTTGAACCAGGTGACGGAAGTGTATCCCGACATTCGCACCATACCGGCTCAACTTATAAATAATGACGACGCGACCCAGCAGATCATTCACGAAGGTTTTCTGCTCATCGTGGGCGACGACGGCCGGATCGGCGACGTTCTCACCGTGGTGGAGCAGGGCTTGCATGTAAAGTCTTACGCGACGGAAGACTGGGAGGATCCGGACGCGGAAGTGGAAACCCCTTCTCCCGCCCCGGCCCCGCCGGAGAGCGGAAGTCCGCCCGCTCAGATCTCAGGGCCGCCGGAACCGCGTCCGGCCGCGCCGCCCCCTTCCCCGCCCGCGGCGGCGGAAGGCGGCGGCCGGGTAGTCAAACAAAATTTGATCAGCGTCAGTTTAAACAAACTCGACGCTTTGATGGAACTGGTCGGCGAAATCGTCATCACCGAGTCGATGGTGACCTCAAGCCCGGACTTGCAGGACTTGGAACTGGAAAATTTTACCAAATCAGCCCGCCAGCTCCGCAAGTTAACGGGGGAATTGCAGGATATCTCCATGTCTTTGCGCATGGTCTCCGTCTCCGGCGCTTTCCAGAAAATGTTCCGCATCGTGCGCGATATGAATAAAAAATTGGATAAGGACGTGGAACTCATCCTCGTGGGCGAGGAAACCGAGGTGGATAAAACGATCGTGGACAGCATCGCCGACCCGCTCATGCACCTGGTGCGCAACTCCATGGATCATGGGATTGAGAGCCGGGAGGAACGCCTGGCGGGCGGCAAGCCGGAAAAAGGCAGGATAGTCCTGTCGGCGCGGAGTTCCGCCGGGGAGATACTGATCACGGTACAGGACGACGGCAAGGGGCTGGATCGGGAAGTGCTGCTGAATAAAGCGGCGGAACGCGGCCTTTTGACCAAAAATCCTTCCGAATACTCGGAGAAGGAAGCGTTTATGCTCTTGCTCCTGCCGGGATTTTCCACCAAAAGCGAAGTGACGGAATTTTCCGGCCGCGGAGTCGGCATGGACGTAGTGAAGAAAAATATTGAAAAAATAGGCGGCACGGTGACGATTGAGAGCAAAAAGGGCCTGGGCATGGCGACGATTTTCAAAATACCGCTCACGCTGGCCATCATTGAGGCGATGAAAGTAGCCGTCGGGAATTCCATCCTGAGTATTCCCATCAATGTCATCAACCAGACTTTCAAATGCACGCCTCAAAATATCGTCGAGGACGCGAGCGGCGCTCAGATGGTGCTGATCCGCAACGACTGCTATCCGATTGTCCGTTTGCACGACGCTTTTGACCTGGAAACCGAAGTGACGAATATCGAGGAAGGGATTCTGATCTTAGTCGAGGCCGGCGGCAGCGCCGCCTGCGTTTTTGCGGACGAGCTGCTCGGCCAGTATCAGGTGGTCGTAAAACCCCTGCCCTCCTATCTCTCCCCCTATGATCTGCGGGAAGACGGAATAGTCGGCTGCACAATCCTCGGCGACGGCAGCATCAGTCTGATTCTGGAAATGGCGAGTTTGCTGCGGTAAAACCTTTCCGGCGGCAAAATCCGCCGCGCCGCCCGAACGCTCTCCCGAAACCCCTCACACCCAATCTGCGGAAAGAGGAAATTCAGATGAATGAAATCGTGGCTCAGGAAACAGAAAACACTCTGCGGGGCAAATACCTGACATTTATACTGGACGGACAGTGTTTCGGCCTGGATATAGAATACATCCTGGAGATTATCGGCGTCCAGACCGTGACGAGAGTGCCGAAAATTCCGCCCTATATCATCGGAATCATGAATTTGCGCGGCAAGGTTATCCCGATCATCGACATGCGTCTGCGCTTCCAAAAGGCGCGGCGGGATTACGACGCCAAGACCTGCGTTATCGTGGTGGAAGCGGATGAGGATGTGGTGGGCCTGGTGGTGGACGCCATCGACGAAGTGGTGGACATCGCCGACGGCAATATATCCGCTCCGCCGGGCGCGGACTCTGATTATTCGGGCAATTTTATGAAAGGAGTGGCGCGGGATAAGGGCAAGGTCAGGCTTCTGCTTGATTGCCGGCGCATATTGCGTGACAATTGACGCCTCCGCTTTTCAGCGCCGGATGGAAAAAGCATGATAAAACTGACGGACAAAGAATTCAAGGAGATGCACACTTACGTCAAGTCCAGATACGGCATTAACCTGGAAAACAAGCGCGTGTTGATTGAGGGCCGCCTGACCTCGACCTTGCAGGCCAAAGGCTGTAAAACTTTTTCCGACTATATTCTCCTGTTGCGGAAAGACACCAGCGGGGAAGAAATAACGACGTTTTTAAATAAAATCACGACGAATCTGACGTTTTTCATGCGGGAACCCAAACATTTTGAGTTCCTGAAAGAAAAAATTTTACCGGAACAGGAAAAAATAAACACGCGTAAAGTTTACCGGATCTGGAGCGCCGGCTGCTCGCTGGGAGCGGAAGCCTACACCACTTTGATGACTTTGAACGACTATTTCGGGGCGAAAAAACAGCTCTGGCGCACGCCGGTGCTGGCTACTGATATTTCACAGTCCGTGCTGACCGGAGCGAAGGAAGCGACGTATAAAGCCGATTTGCTTAAAGACATTCCCCCGGAATGGCGGACGAAATATTTCAAGCCGGTCGGCGCCAAGAAGGAAGAATATCAGGTCGCGCCGGCCATTCGCCAGGATGTGGAGTTCAAGGTGCTGAATCTCATGGACGACTTCCATTTCCCCTATTTGTTCAACCTCATTT
>JAIRRL010000125.1 GCA_031255985.1 Gracilibacteraceae bacterium | reverse complement strand
GCCCACCACTCGGACGCCGCGCCGGGCAAGAGCCTGCGCCCCGCGGTACGAGCCGTCGCCGCCGATAACCACCAGACCGGTTACCCCCAACTCGTTCAAGGCGGCGACCGCGTCGGCCTGCCCTTCCTCCGTCAGCATGGCCTGGCAGCGGGCCGTCTGGAGCATGGTGCCGCCCCGGTGAATGATGTCGGCCACGGAACCGAGTTCCATCCGCTTGATATGCCGGCGCAGCAAGCCGTCATATCCATGATAAATCCCATATATTTCCACTTCGTGGAATATGCTTTTGCGCGCCACGGCGCGCACGGCGGCGTTCATGCCCGGCGCGTCGCCGCCGCTGGTGAGTACGGCGATTTTTTTTACAGTCATTTCTTTTCAGTCTCCTTCCCGCCCGCCTGAGACGTGTAAGCGCGGCAGCGCTGGCGGACGCAGTTGACGGTATGGCCCAGAAATAAAGCGACGTCCTTGTAGGTAAACCCGAATTCTCCCGTCAGCCGGTAACAAATCACCCGGCGGGCCAGCACGACGTCCTCCTTTTTGCCGCGGCCGATCACATCGTCATGGGTGACGCCCGCCAGCGCGGCCAGGACTTGTTTGTATGCCTGCCCCAACTCCCGCAGAACAAAAGGTTCGCCCGCCGCGTAACCGTCCACGGCCAGGGCGATGGCCTTAAAACTCATGTCGGCTATGGGCAGATCCGCCATATTTTTGAGCGACACGCCCTTGCGCTGGGAGTAATAATGCAAAAACCGCTCTTTTTCCTCCACGCTGGCGTCTTTGATTGTGAAGGAAAGAGCGGTGGCCAGGTTGGAACCCAGGCGAACGCCGAGAGCTTCCGGGCTGTAGCGGTCGTCGCTGGCGGTGACAACCATTTTGCCGCCGCGGGAAATCACGTCGTTCATGGTGTAAAACATTTCATCCAGCGTTTTTCGCTTGCCGCTGAGAGCGTGAATATCGTCAATAAGCAAAACCTGGGAAGCGCGCAGTTCCTTGCGCCAGGCGCCGTAATTTCCTTTGTGCAGCAAAAAGGCGAATTTGCGGGCAAAGGCGGCGGAATCAAGAAACGATACCCGGCAAATCTTTTCCAGTTTCCGCAGCAGATGTTTTAACAGCGCGGTCTTGCCGCTGCCGGCGCAGCCGCGCAAAAGCAGTATATTGGGGGCAAAGGCGGGGTCGTAACTGTTCAAGACGTTGTAGCACAATCCGTTATATTGACTCACATACATTTTGCAGCCTCTTTTCTAAAAATAGTATGTAGCGGCGGATAACAGGCAATCCGTGTTTTCTGGTTTTTTCATTCTACCCTAAAAAAATCCCCAATGCCAGTAAGTATCTGGTAAGCGGCAAAACTTTTTTTCTTGGGCGCGCAAAGTAGGCGCGGCAAAGAAGGATTAAGCCGGGCGAATTTCTCAATTCTCCGACTGTTTACAAGAGACGGCGGCAATGATACAATTGAAGAAAAAAAGGAGGGCTTTATAATGGCCTTTATCGACAAATTGGGAGAAATTGCCAAGACGGCCGGCGAAAAAGCCGGGGATCTGGCCAAAACCGCCAGTGAAAAAGCGGGCGATTTGGCGGAAACCGCTAAAATCAATTCGAGGATAAGCGGGCAACGCAAGAAAATAACAGAAATAAAAGAGGAAATCGGAGATTATTATTGGCGCAAGTTCCAATCCGGCGCCGATCTGGGCGACGAACAGCCCGTCAGCCTGTGCAAACTTATTGAGACTTGTGAAAACGAAATCGCCGAATTAGAGGCCAAAAAAGCGCTCTGATGAAAAAACTGGCCATCGTGCAACTGGGCTGCCCGAAAAATCAGGTGGACGGCGAAGTCTTGGCCGGCTGTCTGGCCGGCGGGTACGCCCTTGTCGCCGATCCGGACGAAGCCGACGTTATCGTGGTTAATACCTGCGGGTTTATCACCGAGGCCAAGGAAGAATCCATCGAAACTATTTTTCATATGCTGGAGCAGAAAAAACACAGGCCGGGAGTGAAAGTAATCGCCGCGGGCTGTTTGGCCCAGCGTTACGCCAGCGAGCTTTGCGCGTCCGTGCCGGAGCTGGATGGCGTGATTGAAGACGACAATCCTGTCCGCGCCGCCGCCGCCCTTAAAGCGGCGGCGGCGCCCGGCCGCCTGCCCCGGCCCGCCGGGGAGCGTTTTTTATACTCGCATGACCTGCCCCGTCTGCGCTCCCAGCGGTATACCGCCTATATCAAAATAGCGGACGGCTGCGACAACCGCTGTTCTTACTGCGCGATTCCCGCTATCAAAGGCCCTTACCGCAGCCGGCCCATGCCCTCGATTCTGGCGGAAGCGACGGCTCTGGCCCGCGACGGGGCGCGGGAACTCATTTTGGTCGCTCAGGACACCAGCCGCTATGGTCTGGATCTGTACGGCGGCTTAAAACTGCCGGAGCTTTTGCAGGCGCTGGCGCGGACGGAAGCGCGCTGGATCCGGCTGCTTTATTGTTACCCGGAGTTTTTTACCGATAAGCTGATCGCGGTCATGCGGGATGAACCGGCGATCTGCCATTATGTGGATTTGCCGCTCCAACACGCCAGCGACCGGATTTTACGCGCCATGAACCGGCGCGGCACGGCGCGGGACGCGGCGGCTCTGATCAGCCGCCTGCGCGCCGCCATGCCGGATATAACGCTGCGCACTACTTTTATCACCGGATTTCCCGGCGAAACGGAGGATGATTTCCGTCTGCTGGAAGATTTCGTCCGAGAGACGCGCTTTGATCATCTGGGGGTTTTTGCCTATTCGGAGGAAGACGGCACTCCGGCCGCCGCCCGCGCCGATCAGACGGCGCTCCCGCTCAGAGAGTCGCGGCGGGCCGCGCTCATGCGCGGGCAGGAGGATAGCGCCGCCGCCAAGCGGGCGGAGCGGGTGGGAACGGTGACAACGGCGCTGCTGGAAGAAGAAATGGCCGCCGGCGGCTGGCAGGGCCGCACCGCCGGCGACGCGCCGGAGATAGACGGGCAGATTTTTGTCCGGGGCGCGGAAAAACGGCGGCCCGGCGATATCATCCCCGTCCTGATTGAATCCAGTGACGTTTACGATTTATACGGCGTCGCGGCGGGAGAAGAAGCGTGAACGCGCCAAACACGGTCACTCTGGCGCGCATATTGCTGACGCCGCTTTTTTTGGCGCTGCTGCTCTGGCGGCCGGAAAACGCCCGCCCCGGGTTCGGTTCGGTTTTTGGGCCGGCGGTTCTGTTCGCCCTCATAGCGGCGACGGACGCCTTGGACGGTTATCTCGCCCGCTCGCGCGGCTTGATAACTACCCTGGGCAAATTCCTTGACCCGCTGGCCGACAAACTGCTGGTCTCCGCGGCTTTGATCGGCCTGGTTCAGCTTCAGCGGGCGGAAGCCTGGCTGGTCTGGCTCATTCTGGCGCGGGAATTCGCCGTTACCGGTCTCCGCGCCGTCGCCGCCGCCGAAGGGCTGGTGATAGGCGCCAGCGCCCTGGGCAAAGTGAAAACAATCACACAGATGACGGCCGTTTTTATCCTGTTGCTGCCGCCGCCGTCTTTCACCTGGTTTGCCCGCGAACCGGGCCTCATCTTGCTTTATCTGTCGGCTTTTTTGACCCTCTGGTCCGGAGCGGCTTATTTCCGCCAGGTGTATAAGGCGTTCAAAACCACTTGACGGAGCGGCCTGAAAAAGGTTATACTAAAAATGTTGACAAAGCTGCGGCATACCGTACTATCAATATGAAGGGGGATTTAATTTATGGCGAAAATGAAAACCATGTCCGGAAATGAGGCGGCGGCGCAAGCGTCGTATATTTTTTCCGAAGTAGCGACGATTTACCCGATCACGCCTTCGTCCGACATGGCGGAGTTCGTGGACGAATGGTCGGCGCACGGCCGCAAGAACACCTTCGGCCAAACAATGAAAGTGGTGGAAATGCAGTCGGAAGCGGGGGCCGCCGGCGCGGTTCACGGCAGTCTGCAAGCCGGCGCTCTGACCACGACTTACACGGCCTCGCAGGGCCTTTTGCTCATGATACCCAACATGTACAAAATCGCCGGCGAACTCCTGCCGGGCGTATTCCACGTCAGCGCCCGCGCCATCGCCGCGCACGCTCTCAGCATTTTCGGTGATCATCAGGACGTCATGTCCGTGCGGATGACCGGTTTTGCCCTGCTCAGTTCCGGCAGCGTCCAGGAAGCCTTTGACCTGGCCTGTATCTCCCATCTGGCGGCCATAAAAGCGCGAGTTCCCTTTCTCCATTTTTTCGACGGTTTCCGCACTTCGCACGAAATTTCCAAAATCAGCGTGCCGGAAGACGCCGAACTGCTTCCCCTTCTGGATTACGAGGCAATCCAGGCGTTCCGCGACCGTTCACTCCATCCTGAGCGCCCCGTGCTGCGCGGCACGGCGGAGAATCCTGACATTTATTTCCAGGGAAGAGAGGCCGCCAATCCGTTTTACGAGGCAGTCCCCGAAATAGTGGAAGATTATATGAAGCGCTATAAGGAGATCACGGGCCGCGAATACCGCTTGTATCAATATTACGGCGCGCCGGACGCCGAGCGGGTCATAGTGGCGATGGGCTCCATCGGCGATACGATCATTGAAACCATCAACGCTCTGCTGGCCAAAGGCGAAAAAGTCGGTCTCCTGCGCGTCAGGCTGTTCCGGCCTTTTGCCGCCGACAAATTCCTGGCCGCCATCCCCAAAACCGTGAAAAGTATCGCTGTGCTTGAGCGGACCAAAGAACCCGGCTCCATCGGCGAACCCCTTTATCTGGACACGGTGCAAACGTTCTACCAACAGGCGGAAAGACCCGTCATCGTCGGCGGCCGTTTCGGTCTCGGTTCCAAAGACACGACGCCCTCGCAGATTCTGGCCGTCTATGAAAACCTGAAGGAAGCCGTCCCGAAAAACCGCTTCACCATCGGCATTGTTGACGATATTTCCCATACGTCTCTGCCGATTAAAGAGGAAATTGACACTACGCCCGCCGGCACGATCAGCTGTCAATTCTGGGGCTTGGGCGCCGACGGCACTGTGGGCGCGAACAAGCAGGCGATTAAAATCATCGGCGACCACACGGAAATGTACGCCCAAGCTTATTTTGACTACGACAGCAAAAAATCCGGCGGGACGACGGTTTCGCATCTGCGTTTCGGCAAATCGGCCATCCAGGCCCCCTATCTCGTCAACAACGCCGACTATGTGGCCTGTCACAATCAGTCCTATGTGGATAAGTACAATCTGCTTAAATCCTTGAAGCCGGGCGGCGCTTTTGTCCTGAACTGCGAATGGACGCCGGCGGAATTGGAGACGAAACTGCCGGATTCGCTGAAAAAGGCGATTGCGGACAAAAAAGCGAAGTTTTATATCATCGACGCGGCCAAAATCGCCAAAGAAGCGGGAATGGGCAGCCGGATCAACATGATCATGCAGGCGGCCTTTTTCAAGCTGACTAACGTCATTCCCGTAAACGAAGCCGAGCAATATCTGAAGGATTCCGTTCTCAAGACTTACGGCAAAAAAGGACAGGATATCGTAGACAAGAACTACAAATGTATCGAGGCCGGCCTGAACGCTTTGGTACAAGTGGACGCGCCGGCGGCCTGGAGTAGCGCCGACGCGGGCAAGGGCATTTTCCTGGGAGAAGAGAGCGATCCGCCTTTCATTAAAAATGTCATGCGCGTCATGGCGGCGCAGGAGGGCAACTCTTTACCGACCAGCGCCTTCCGGGGACATGAGGACGGCACCTTCCCCTCCGGCACGACAGCCTACGAGAAACGCGGCATAGCCACCGCCGTGCCGAAATGGATTCCGGAAAACTGTCTCCAGTGCAACCAATGTTCTTATGTTTGTCCGCACGCCGCCATCCGGCCCTTCCTTTTCACCGAGGAGGAAGCCGCCGCCGCTCCCGCCGGGTTCACCGGCGTCAAAGCGGTCGGCCGCGAACTGGCCGGACTGCAGTTCCGCATCCAGGTTAGTCCGCTCGACTGCACAGGCTGCGCTAATTGCGCCGAGATTTGCTCCGCCAAAACCAAGGCTCTCGTCATGGAACACACGGCGGAACAGACCGAAGCGCAAGCCCCGCTCTGGCGGTACGCGACGGCGCTCCCCAACAAAGCCGCCCGCATAACCAATAAATATACCGTGAAAAACAGCCAGTTCGTTCAGCCTTTGCTGGAGTTCAGCGGCGCCTGCCCCGGCTGCGGCGAAACGCCGTATATCAAGCTCATCACCCAGCTTTTCGGCGACCGGATGATGATCGCTAACGCCACGGGCTGCACCTCCATTTGGGGCGGCAGCGCCCCCTCCGTTCCTTATACCGTGAATGAAAAGGGCCGCGGCCCGACGTGGGCGAATTCATTGTTCGAGGATAACGCCGAATACGGCTACGGTATGCATCTGGGCTCGGAAAAGATCAGGGAAAGACTCGCCGGGCAAATGGACGCCGCCATCGCGGCCGGAATTGAGGGCGAACTGAAAGACGCCTTTGCGGAATGGCTCGCCGTTAAGGATCAGGGAGACGCTTCCCGCCAAGCGGCCGACAAAGTGCTCGCCGCTTTGGCGGCGGCGGATCGCTCCCGGCCGGAAGTGAAAGCCGTCTGGGATAACCGCGAGTATCTGACCAAACGTTCGCAGTGGATTATCGGCGGCGACGGTTGGGCCTATGACATCGGTTTCGGCGGGCTTGACCATGTGCTGGCTTCCGGCGACGACGTTAATATTTTTGTCGTGGATACGGAAGTCTACTCTAACACCGGCGGCCAGTCCTCCAAATCCACCCCCGGCGCGGCGGTGGCCAAATTCCAGGCGGCGGGCAAAGAGATCCGCAAAAAGGATCTCGGCCTGATGATGATGAGTTACGGCTATGTTTATGTGGCGCAAGTCGCGCTGGGCGCAAATTACAGCCAAACACTGAAAGCGATTCAGGAAGCCGAGGCTTATGACGGGCCTTCCCTTATCATCGCTTACGCCCCCTGCATAAACCACGGAATCAAGGCGGGCATGGCCCAAAGCGTCCAGCAGGCAAAAAGAGCGGTGGAAGCCGGCTACTGGCATCTGTACCGCTATAACCCGCGCCTGAAAAGCGAAGGAAAAAATCCGTTCACTTTGGATTCCAAAGACCCGTCGGTTTCCTTCCAGGATTTCATCATGTCGGAAGTGCGCTACACTTCTTTGCTCAACACTTTCCCCGATTCAGCCGAGCAGTTGTTCAAAAGCGCGGAGCGTTTCGCCCAAGAACGCTACGAATCTTATAAACGGCTGGCGGAACAGCAGTACTAAAGCCCCTGCCCCAGCGCGACAGACGGCGGGTCGTCCAAGACGGCCCGCCGCCGTCAATTAAGTTGAAAAAATAGCTTGTCCTTTCTATTACCTATGTGATATAATAGACCAGCGTCGGGATGTGGCGCAGCTTGGTAGCGCGCCTCGTTCGGGACGAGGAGGCCGCAGGTTCAAATCCTGTCATCCCGACCATGATGAGTAACTCTCTAATGTTTCATATGAACAAGAACAGGTTGGTGATTGCCAGTCTGTTCTTGTTTGGGCGCAATCAGAGCCATGAATGCCGCCAAAGGAAAAAACTTTTAATGAAGAACATAATTATCCAGATAAGGAGGGGTACTTTTGTCTAATTATGAAATCCTGTATCAGGACGCTTTCCCCATTGTCCGCTATCAGCTGCGGTCGGGAGAAAAGCTGAAAGCGGAATCCGACGCTATGATCGCCATGTCGGCCAATATTGACGTGAGCGGCGGCGTGGAAGGCGGAGTTTTGCGCGGATTCGCCCGGATGTTCGCCGGTGAAAAATTCTTTTTCCAATATCTTACAGCGAGCCGCGGCGACGGCGAAGTGCTTTTCGGCCACGCTCTGCCCGGCGGAATCGTCGATGTGGAACTGGACGGCACTTACGGTCTGCGCGTCCAAAAAGACGGTTTTCTTGCCGCCACGGAAAACGTGGAAATCAGTACTCAGATCCAAAACCTCACGCAAGGTTTATTCGGCGGGGAAGGTTTTTTCGTCTTGAATGTTTCCGGCCGCGGCACTGTTTTTTTGAGCAGCTATGGAGCAATTCACGCGATAAACCTCCAGGCCAAGGAAGAAATCATCGTCGATAACGGTCATCTGGTGGCCTGGACGGATTATATGCGCTACAAAATCGACAAAGCCTCCAACGGTTGGATCTCAAGCGTCATGTCGGGAGAATGCCTTGTCTGCCGTTTTACCGGGCCGGGCATTGTCCTGATCCAAACCAGGAATCCGGGCGGCCTGAAAGGCTTTCTCCGCAACCTGGGCTTCACAACCAAGAACTCATAATTTGCCGTCCAAACACCGGCGCTTCGCCGCTAAAACCTCATGATAAGGAAACCGGGGGCAAACCGGCCAGCCGTTCGGCCATCGCCCGCAGCACCCCATCCCGGTTTCCTTTCTTATAGGTGGAAATGGGCAGCGATTTGAGAAAAACCCGGCCGTAGCTTTTGCGGTAGGCGCGGTCGTCGAGCAGGAGAAAAACTCCCCGATCCTCCGTTGAGCGAATCAGGCGGCCGAATCCCTGTTTGAACTTAATGACCGCTTCCGGCAGCATCAAATCATAAAAGGGACTGCGGCCCTGTTCCGCCAGTTTTTGCGCCCGCGCCTCAACCAAAGGCTGATCCGGCACGAGAAACGGCAGTTTGACCATCACGAGACAAGTCAGGCTGTCGCCGATCAGATCGATCCCTTCCCAAAAACTGCCAGTCCCAAGCAGAACGCTGGGAGCGCCGCTCCGGAACTCAGAGAGCAGCGCCTCCCGCGTCCCGTCTACCCCCTGCGCCAGGACGCGCACTTCCCGCAGCGCCGTGCGCATGACCAGAGCGACGCGCCGCAGAAAGCGGTAGGAAGTAAATAGCACCATTGTGCGCCCCCGCGCCAATTCCGCCACCCGGCTCAGATAGAGTCCGGTTTCCTCGGCCAAAGTTGTTTCCCCCTCGCCGTAAAGCGGTAGATCGTCCACCAGGCAGAACAGCAGTTGTTTCCGGTAATCAAAGGGGGAAGCAAGTTGGAGGGGCGTATAGCTGTCGAGACCGATATTATCGGCAAAATAGCTGAAATCGTTGTCTACGCTCAAGGTGGCGGAAGTGAGGATATTGCAGCCGTTTTTCCTGAAAAGAGCCTCCCGCAGAATATCGCCGGGGTTAATCGGAGCGTTGCGCAAAGTAACCGTGTAACCGCGCTCCAGAAAAGGAATCCAGTCCGGAGGGGACGACCGGAGACTGGCCAGCCCCGCCGCCGCTTCGCTCAACTCGCTCACGCAACGGGCGAGCAAGGCGCGCAATTCATTTAATTGCTGATTTTCCAAAAAAAGCAAATCAAGCATTTGCGTCAGAGTATATTTCAAATCGCCGATGGCGCCGCTCAAATTTTCCGTTTCCACCCCAAAAGCCTCAAAAGCCGCCGCGCCTGTTTTTTCCGGCAAGAGACGCAAGGCGTTTTTTTGTTCCAGCAGAGAGCCGGTCAGACGAAAAAGGCTGTCGCCCGCTTGCTCCACCGCCCGGCACAATTCGGGCAGTTTGTCTATTTGGCGGGCGAAAGACTGCCAGTCGATTTCCGGGATCAGCTCTATCAGTTGGGCGGCGAAATGGCGAAAATAGCCGGTAACGCTGGCGCGGGCGCCGCCGCGCGTCAGTTCCAGCAAACGGCGCAAAGTTTCGGGCGTGAAAGCGAAGCCGAGATGGCGGACGGCTTCTTCATAAAAATTATGCGCTTCGTCTATGATCAAATCCTCATGCTCCGGCAGTATGGCGTTTTCTGTATTGATGTCGGCCAGGAGCAAGGAATGATTAACGATGATAATATCGGCCTTTTCCGCCTCCTGCCTCGCCCGCAGCATGTAGCAGCCATTCCGTTCCGGGCAGTGCCGCGGCAGACAGGAACTGTTTTCGCAATTATATTGCTTCCAGGCCGCGCCTATTTCTTCCCGCGGCAATTCGCTCATATCCCCGCTTTGGGTTTCCCGCACCCAGACCAGCAGGCAAAACCAGGCCAGCAGTTCCGGACGCGGGGCGTCCGTCTGCGAGCGCTGCCGCAGCCGCAGGCGGCAACAGTAGTTGTTCCGTCCTTTCAGCAGACAGAAACGAAAAGGAAACGGCAAAACCGAAGCCAGAAACGGCAGATCTTTGCGACAGAGCTGCTCTTGCAAAGTGATGGTATGAGTAGCGACGACGACGCGGCATTCCTTGCTCCTGGCCCGCCAGACGGCGGGCAGGAGATAGGCGGCCGACTTGCCTGTGCCGGTGCCGGCTTCGACCACGACGTTTTCCCGCTTATGAAAACCGCGGGTGACGGCGCGCGCCATAAGCCGCTGTTCCGCCCGTTCCTCAAAACCGGGCATATGCCGCGCCAGCAGTTCGCCGCCGGCGAAACAGGATTCGACCCAATTCGGCGGCAAATGAACGGGCGTCCGGGGCGATTCGGCAAATAAACCCTCATCGTCGGCCGCGAAAGATAAATCGGTAAAAACAGGGCGATCCGGGGCCAAACGCATAGCTTCCCGCTCCGCGAGCTCACAGAGACGGCCGAGGGCCGCGCCGCGAAAAGCGGCGGCGGCGCGCCGCAGGATGCTCAGATCAAAAGAGAGGGCTTTGGCGCTGATTTTGCGGAAGAGATCCCAGGTCAGCCTGACCGCGGCCCAGGGAGCGGCGGCGCGCCGGGGCGCTCGCAAAGCGAGCGCTGCGGCCAGGCCGTCCAGGTGATATTTCCCGGCGGTGGGAAAAACCATCAGCGCGAGTTCCCGCGTATCCACCCAAAGCTGGGCCGCCCCGCCCAGAGCCGGCAGACAAGCCTCCCATTCCGCCCCGCTGTGGGCCAAAATCAGGGCGTCCCGGCTGAAGGCGCTCAGAGGGGCGAGCGCGGCCGCAGCGGGAAGCCCGGACGAACAGAAACGGCGATACAGGGGGTAATGGCCGTCCCCGACGCGCAGGGCGCCTACCTCCCAATCGCCGTTTGTTTTTTTTGCCGCCGCGCAAAAGACCAAAGCCGGCAAAGCGCTGTCCTTCCTAGAGACGGCGCGGGTCAGGCATGACGGTCAATCATCGCCTGCAAATCCGCTTTGCCGTTTTGGCCGCCGAACAGTCTGTCCACAGGCTCGCCGTTCCTGAAAAGCAGGAGGGCGGGAATCGTTTCTATACCGTATTTCTCGGCGATAGGGCCTTCCTCGTCCAGATTTAGTTTGCCTACTATTACTTTGCCCTCATTGGCGTCCGCCACCGCTTCCACCACCGGCGCCACCATACGGCAAGGAACGCACCAAGGCGCCCAAAAATCCACTAACACAGGCAAATCGGCGTTCAGCACCTCTTTTTGCCAACCGGCTTCCGTAAATGTCCTGACGTTTGTCGAAGCCATTATTCCACCACCTAACAATTCTATCTAAATTTGGAATAAAATGAATCACTAAATTCTGATATGCAGTTCCCGCAACTGGGCCGCGCTCACCGCGTCCGGGGCCTGGGTCATGAGACAGCTCGCGCTCTGGGTTTTGGGAAAAGCGATCACGTCGCGGATGCTGTTCCGGCCCGCCAGAATCATGACCAGGCGATCCAAGCCAAAGGCCAGACCGCCGTGGGGCGGGACGCCGTAGGAAAAAGCATCCAGGAGAAAACCGAAGTTTTCCCGCGCCCGCTCCGGTGTAAACCCCAGCAGATCAAAAACGCGCTGCTGGGTCTCGCCCTCGTGAATCCTGATGCTGCCGCCGCCCAGTTCGACGCCGTTCAAAACGAGATCGTAGGCTTTAGAGCGGACGGAGAGCGGATCGCTCGCCAGCAAAGGGATATCCTCGTCCAAGGGAGCGGTAAACGGATGATGAATGGCGACGAAGCGTTTTTCCGCCTCATCATACTCCAGCAGCGGGAATTCCGTCACCCACAGGGCGTCCAGCCGGCCGGCCGGAATCAGGTTCCGTCGCCGGGCGATTTCGAGCCGGAGCTGGCCCAGAGCCTGATAAACAACTGCCGGCTTGTCGGCGCAGAAAAATAAGATGTCGCCCGCCTCGCCGCCCAAGCGGCTGACGATCGCCCGCAGTTCCTCCTCGCTGAAGAATTTGACGATGGGAGACTTCAGTTCCTCCGGCGTAATCACGATATAGGCGAGTCCCTTCGCGCCGTAACGGGCCACAAAAGCGGTCAAATCGTCCAGTTCCCGCCGGGGAGTTCCGGCAAAACCTTTGGCGCAAATTCCTTTCACCAGGCCGCCGCGGGCGATCACATCGGCGAAAACCTTAAAACCGCAGCCGCGGGCTATATCGGCTATATCAACCAGTTCCATGCCGAAACGGGTGTCCGGCTTGTCGGAGCCGAAACGTTCCAGCGCCTCCCGGCAAGTGAGCCGGGGCAGCGGCGCCGCCGTCTCCCGCCCGGCCGCGTCCCGCAGAATCAGCCGGAAAAGTCCTTCCGCCACGTTCATGACATCGCCCGCGTCTACGAAGGACATTTCCAGATCAAGCTGGGTGAACTCCGGCTGACGGTCGGCCCGCAAATCCTCGTCCCGGAAACAGCGGGCAATCTGGTAATATTTTTCCATGCCGGCGACCATGAGCAATTGTTTAAAAATCTGCGGCGACTGAGGCAGCGCGTAAAAAGCGCCGGGGTTGACGCGGCTCGGCACCAGATAATCGCGCGCGCCTTCCGGCGTGGACTTGCCGAGAACGGGCGTCTCAATCTCCCAGAAACCGGCTTCGTCCAGGTAACGGCGCATGATTTGGGTGACGCGGCTCCGCAGCCGAAACACCTCGCGCATTTCCGGCCGGCGCAAATCCAGATAACGGTATTTGAGCCTTATGCTCTCGTCCACCTCCGCTCCGTCCTCTATATAAAATGGCGGCGTGCGGGCGCGGCTCAAAATCGTCAGCGCAGCGACCACGACTTCCACTTCCCCTGTCGCCATTTTCGGATTTTCCGAACCTGCCGGCCGGAGACGGACGCGGCCCTTAACGGCAATCACGTATTCCGAACGCAGTTTTTCCGCGTCGGCAAAACCGGTTTCCCCCATCTCCGGGCTGAAAACAACCTGCGCCAACCCGGATCTGTCCCTCAGATCAACAAAAATTACGCCGCCATGGTCGCGGCGCGACTGCGTCCAGCCGTATAATTTCACTTCCTGGCCGGCGCTTTCCGCCCGCAGCGCCCCTGCTTCCGTTCTTCCTTCCAGCATTTAAGCCCACTTTCCTCTCGCCGTCGTTCTTTGTTTTCGCTTTATTAAATTATAGCATAGAAACGGCGATTTTGGCAACGGTTTCGCGCAATGATGCGCCGGCGGCGGCAGGAAATACAAACGCAACGGCGAAACAATATCTGGTTAGAGCGACCGAAAAAGAAAACGGAGTTGACATATATTGAAATTTATGCTGACGGGGGGACGCCCTCTGAAAGGCAGCGTGGACGTGAGCGGGGCTAAAAACGCCGTCCTGCCGATTATGGCCGCCGCTATGCTGACCGGCGACGAAGTTGTTTTGGAGGATGTTCCCGATTTACTGGATGTGACGACGATGCGCGGCGTATTGGAAATGATGGGGGCGCGGATTGAACGGGCCGGACACTCTCTGCGGATTCAGGCCCCGGCAGTCCTGGATATCGAGGCCCCTTACGAACTCATCAGCAAAATGCGGGCTTCTATTGTCATCATGGGCCCTGTTCTGCGCCGGGCCGGCCATATCCGGATTCCGCCCCCCGGCGGCTGCGCCATCGGTTCCCGCCCTATTAACTGGCATTTAAAGGGTTTGGAGGCGCTGGGCGCCCGCATCACCATGGATCACGGCTTTTTGGACGCCCGCGCCGAACGTTTGCGCGGGGCCAGGATATATTTGGATTTTCCCAGCGTCGGCGCGACGGAAAATATCATGATGGCGGCCGTTTGCGCCGAAGGGGACACCATACTGGAAAACGCGGCGCAGGAGCCGGAAATCGTCGATCTGGCAAATTTTCTCAATGAAATGGGCGGCCGCATCCGCGGCGCGGGTACGAGCGTCATTCAGATCAAAGGCGTTAAAACTTTGACCGGGACGACCCACTGCATTATTCCCGACCGCATCGAGGCCGGCAGTTTTATCCTGATGGCGGCGGCCTGCGGCGGGGACGTTCTCGTTCGTAACGTCATCCCGGCTCATTTGGCTTCCCTTCTGGCCAAATTGCAGGAAATGGGCGTTTCTTTTCAGGAAGAAGACGACGGTATCCGGATCTGGGGGGATGGCCGGCTGCGGGCCGTGGATATTAAAACTCAGACTCATCCGGGTTTTCCCACCGATTTGCAGGCGCCGGCGCTGGCTTTGCTGACGCGGGCGGAGGGAACTTCGGTCATAACGGAAACGGTTTTTGAAAACCGCTTCATGCATGTGGAGGAATTGCGACGCATGGGAGCGGATATCCGCATCGAGGGACGCAGCGCGATTGTTTGCGGCCAGGAGCGCCTGAGCGCGGCCACGCTGACGGCCAGCGACCTGCGGGCGGGGGCGGCGCTGGTTTTGGCGGCCCTGACGGCGGAAGGAACTTCGGAAATCAGGAATGTTCACCATATCGACCGCGGTTACGAAGGAATGGAATTAAAACTGCGGGGACTGGGAGCGGCGATAAGACGCGCCCCTGACGGCGAACAGCCGGGAGGCGAGGCCGCCGCGCCCGCCGCGGCGGAAAGGGGCGCCAGACTATGTTTGCTTCCGAGATAGGGGTTGACCTGGGCACGGCAAGCGTCTTGGTCTATGTCCGGGGCCGGGGCATAGTCCTGAGCGAACCGTCGGTGGTGGCGATTGAGAAAAACACGAAACGGCGGGTTGCGGTGGGACAGGAAGCGCGCGACATGATCGGCAAGGCCCCCGGTCATATTCTGGCGATCCGGCCGATGCGGGACGGAGTGATCGCGGATTACGCCACCACGGAAATTATGCTGCGGTATTTTTTGAAGCGGGTCGGGGTGAGAGCCTGGCCCTTTATAAAAAACAAGGTCGTGGTCTGCATCCCCTCCGGCGTAACCGAAGTGGAGGAGCGGGCGGTCAAGCAGGCCGCCTACAAAGCGGGGGCCGGCGTCGTCGTCGTGGTGGAGGAGCCTTACGCCGCCGCCCTTGGCGCCGGGCTGGACATTATGGGGCCGCAGGGCAGTTTGGTTGTGGATATCGGGGGCGGAACCACCGATATCGCCGTTCTTAGCCTGGGAGGCATCGTCTGCAAAAAAAGCATCCGGGTTGGCGGCGACAAAATGGACGAAGCGATCATGCGCTTTATTCGCACCGAACACAATCTGCTCATCGGGGAGCGCATGGCGGAAAATATCAAAATCCGCATCGGTTCCGCCCTGCCCCAGGGACGCCCCGACAGCGGCGAGGTGGAAGTGAAGGGACGGGATCTCATTTCCGGGCTGCCCAAAGTAGTGTTCATGAACTCCCGTTCCGCTTATAAAGCGACGGAGGAAATGCTGGACGTTATCATCTCCGGCGTCCGCGACGTGTTGGAACGCACGCCGCCGGAACTGGCGGTGGATATTTTGAATAAAGGCATAGTGCTGACCGGGGGCGGTTCGATGATTCACGGTCTGCCGGAGCGTTTGAGCCAGGAGACGGGACTGGCCGTTTTTCTGGCCGAGGATCCTATTTCCTGCGTGGCGCGCGGCACGGGCAAACTTCTGGCCCGGTGAAAAAGCGGATTTCCATCCTGAATGTGCCGATAAACGACGTCAGTCTGGCGGAAACGGTGGCGGCGGCGCAGGCAGCGGCGCGGAACGGGAAACGCTTGCGCGTGGTCACGGCCAATCCGGAGATAATTTGCCGGGCGGCCTCGGAGGACGGGCTTCGCGCCGCGGTGACAGAGGCGGATCTGGTGACGGCGGACGGGGTTGGGGTGCTGTGGGCGGCGCGCCGCCTGGGGCAGCCGCTGCGGGAGCGCGTGACGGGGATTGATCTGGCCCAGGCTTTGTTTCAGGCGGGAGAAAGCCTGGGCTGGCGCGTTTTTCTGCTGGGCGGTCAGCCCGGCGTGGCGGCGGAAGCGGCGGCCCGCCAGGCGGAACTGTATCCCGGCCTTGTTTTTGCTCACGCGCACGGGTATTTCCGCCCGGCGGAAGAAGCGGCGCTGACGGAGCAAATCCGGGCTTTCCGCCCCCATATCTTGCTGGCCGGGCTTGGCGCTCCCCGGCAGGAAATATGGCTTAACGCCCATATGGATCTGGCTTCCGTGACCGTCGGCGTCGGCGGCGCTTTGGATGTGCTGGCCGGACGGAAAAAACGCGCCCCTCTCTGGATGCGGCGGAGCGGCTGCGAGTGGCTGTACCGGCTGGCGCGCGAGCCGGGGCGCATCCGGCGGCAGTGGATCTTGCCGCTTTTCGTCTGGCGGGTGATAAAGGAAGGGCCCGGACGTGGCAGAGATTGATCAATTTTCCCGCGCGGCGCTGCAAATCGGCCAGG
>JAIRRL010000097.1 GCA_031255985.1 Gracilibacteraceae bacterium | reverse complement strand
ACGGAGAATTGCAGACGAACACCGAAGTCTTTCATACACTTACAGCAAATCGCAGACGGGGTTGGCAAGACTTTACACATTGAATTTAGATAACAAAAAAGTCGGGCGCGGCGGACTGTTCCGCGATCTCAAAGATTGGCGCGGGAGGTTTTTCGTTCAGTCCAGCGGGCGGTACTGCAGGGCTTCCGCCAGATGGGCGGCGCCGACGCGCTCCGCCGCCGCCAGATCGGCTATAGTGCGGGCCACCATAAGCAACCGGTGGTACGCGCGCCCGCTCAGGCCCTTGCGGTCAAACACCCGGCGCAGCAAAGCGGCGCCGGGTTCGTCCAGAGCGCAATACCGTTTTATTTCCTCCGCCCCCATTCCCGTGTTCAGGCAATCGGGGCCGAGACGGGCCGCTTGGATTGCCCGCGCCGCCGTCACCCGGACGCGCGCTTGCGCGCTTTTTTCCGCCGGCGCATCGTCCCGCCAGACCGCGTAGGGCAGACGCGGGGCCTGTACGTGCAGATCAAAGCGGTCGAGCAAGGGGCCGGACATTTTTTGCCGATAGCGATCCACTTGCTGCGGCGTGCAGGAGCAAGCCCGGCCCTCATGCCCGTAATAGCCGCAGGGACAGGGATTGGTCGCGCCCACCAGCAAAACGCGGCAGGGAAAAGTTATTTTTTCCCGCACCCTGGCGATGGAAACCTGTTTATCCTCCATCGGCTGGCGCAAGGACTCCAAAGTCATTTTATCAAACTCCGCCATCTCGTCCAGCAGCAACACCCCGTGGTGAGCCAGCACAAACTCCCCCGGCTTTAGTTTTTGGCCGCCGCCCAATAAACCGGGGCGGGAAATCGTGTGATGCGGGTTGCGAAAAGGCCGTTCGCGCACCAAGGCGCCGGCGGGGAGGATTCCGGCCATGCTGTGCAGTTGGCTGACTTCCAGGCTTTCCTCCCGCGAGAGCGGCGGCAGTATTCCGGGCAGCGTCCGCGCCAAAAGGGTTTTGCCCGAACCGGGCGGGCCGGTCATCAGGATATTGTGACCGCCGGCCGCGCAGATTTCCAGCGCCCGTTTGACATGGGCCTGCCCTTTTATATCGGCGAAATCCGGGCAAAGAGGGGGAGGAAGCGCTGCCGCCGACGGACATTCGCCGCGCGGAAACCCTTCCGGCCGCCGCAAAGCGTCGATCAGGGCGGAGAGAGAGTGAGCGCTTTCACTGCGTATGTCCTCAATCAGGCGCGCTTCCGGCAGATTCGCCGGCGGAATGATCAGGACAGGCGGGCGCTCCGGCCGGGGATCCAACCGGCGCAGGGCCAGGGCCATGGTCAAAACTCCCGGTATGGAGCGGATTTCCCCTTCCAGGGACAATTCGCCGGAAAAAACATAACGGCTGAGAATATCCTGGGAAATGACCTGTTCCGCCGCCAAAACGCCGAGCGCGATTGGCAGATCGTAACCGCAGCCGTCCTTGCGCAAATCGGCCGGGGCCAGGTTGACCGTAATCCTTTGCAAAGGAAAAGGAAACCCGGAATTGCGCAAAGCGGCCCGCACGCGCTCTTTGGCCTCGCGCACCGCGGTGGCGGGCAGGCCGACCAGGTCAAAACCGGGCAGACCGTTGGCTACGTCAACCTCTACTTTCACCAGATGGGCCTTCAGCCCGTCCAGGGCTAAACCGGAAACGACAGCGAACATAATACCCGCCCCCAAATAATACATGTTATTCCATAAGATGTAATTTAAGGGCGGAAAATTACAGCGCGCCGCGATAAAAATGTCCTTTGGTAAAACCGTCGGTAAAAGCGGCCTCCAGCCGCGCCGCCGCGGCCGGCGAGGCGCCCGCCGCCTGTTCCCAGGCTTCCAGGTAATAAGCCGCCGCCCGCTCCGCCTGAAGCGGAGTGACGCGGACGAGGTCAAGCCGGGCGCCGGCGACGCCGGCGGCCTTCAATTCCCGCAGGCCGGCCGCCAAATGCAGGCGGCGGCAGTTAAAGACATGCATCCGGCAGGCGCGGTCGGTTTCCAGGGGAAAACGGCAATTTAAACGATCGCGGAGATACAGCCCGCCCCCTGCGCCGCCGGCGCAGGCGCGGCCGGCCGCCGTTCCTTTTTCCCGGCAGCCCAGCGCCGCCGCCGGCAGGCAGAGCCGCGTCACCATCATTTCCATATCGCCAAAAACCACGGCTTCCGTCCGGGCGAGCGGCGTCAGCCGCGCGATCTGCGTCAGGTTCAGTTCCGGGGAAAGGGCGGCGCGTCTGGCCCCCAGGCCCAGCAAAAGCCGGAGGGCGCTGTTGTTGCCCGCCGGCAAGGAATTATCGCTTTCCCACGGCCAGGCCGGATCTGTCTCCCGCAGCACGGCCAGCCCTTCCCAGCCGGAAACCATGATTGCCGGCCGCTCCGGCCAGGCCGCCAGAGCCGCCAATTCCCGCCGCAGGGTCTCTGTTTCCCCCGCCTGAATGATCCGCGGCAACCGCCAGACCAAATCCACGCCGCGCTCCCGGCACCAGGCGCTGATCTCCCGCAGACTTTCCGGCCCGCGGGCCGGAAAGCGCCGCCATTCCAAGCTTATAATCAGGCGGCGCAGCCCCTGCCGCGCCAACGGGCGCAGCAGGGAGGCGTCGGCCGCCAGAGCGCCCACGCCCTCTGGCGGCAGCGACGCCGGCAGCGGCTCCCTGCCGCTGCGCCGCCATCGCCGCAGGCGGCGCTCCCATTCCGCCTGGCCAAGCGCCGGCCGCTCCGAAGCCGCAAGCAAGCGGGCCGCCGCCTCCCGGCGCATCCCGTTCAGCTCGCTGACCGGGACGAGTATATCGCCCTCCAGACGCGCCTCCAGCCCGGCCAGCTCAAAAGGCGTCCCGCCCAGGCGGCCCAGCTGCCGGCGCAGAAACTCCGGCGTCAGGGGCTGATTGTGAGCGGGCACGGCCGGGGAAGCGGAAAAAACCTCGACGGTTTTTCCCTCCGCTTCCGCCGCGCTCAAACACAGTTTTTCCCCGGCCCGCCCGCTCACAATCATAAACAACGGCCGCGGCCGCGCCGCCGGCGCGGCCCGGAACGAAAGGCGCGCCTCGCGCAAAAGCGCGGCGTCCGCGGTTTTGAACACGCGATCCCCCACGGCGGCCCGGCCGGCAAACGGCAGCGCGACG
>JAIRRL010000078.1 GCA_031255985.1 Gracilibacteraceae bacterium | reverse complement strand
ATAACGGCGCCGCGTTGTTGCTGCGCCGGGAGGTGACAGTAAAAGGGCAGATTATTAAGATGATGGAGTCTCATTATTACGGCAACAGTATGGACAATTATCTGAACAATGAATTTTGGACGTCGCTGCCGCTTTCGCTAAAAAACCGGATACTGACGACCACAATTGAAGTGGCAAAAAGCGGTATAGAAAACGAAGGTATACTCCGCATACCGCGCAAGATATTTCTGCTCTCAATCACAGAGACGGGTTTTACGTTTCAAGAGAAGCTGATGCCGCAAGAAGGGAAGCCGCTGAAATACTTTGAGTACTGGCGCAACCGGATTGCCTATACGAACGGGCAGGCAATGCCTTGGCTGCTCAGGACGCCCAACAGAGCCACAGATGGAGGCGCGGGCCTCATCACCACGGTGGGCGGAGTGTCCAACATGGCGGATCTCCACAATCAACCCGTGCGGTCGGCCTTCTGCCTGGACAAACGGACGCCGATAACTGTGAACAACTGGATAGTGTCCGGAGAGACGGTTTATGTGCTTGCGGAGTGATTTTATGAGGTCTCTTATCCAAATTATAATGGCGCCCAGAATCGAGTAAGCTCCGTTCCGTCCTACCGCCCGGCGGCGAAGCGTTCCTCGTGGGTGATCTTTTCATCGAAACGAAACAGGCTTTTCAGTTTATCGGGCAAACACTCGATATAGGCGCTCACCATCTCGTCCGGCGTCTCTTTGAAGCCGCCTTCGATCCACATCGCCGTCCGGCTGACGCAGCCGATGCAGTAAAAATCTATCAAAAACTCCAATTCGTCGTCTATTTCGCGATGCTTTTTGATTATCGCTATATGTAAATCTTTTGTAATTTTGTAAAATGATTTAAGGAAATAACTTTGGCGGTATACCTTGGAATAAAACTTGGGATTATTCAAAATGATGTTCAGTTTGTTCAAAATTGCCGAGTGCCAGCTGCAGTCCTCCCCGATGAATTGCAGATAGCCCACCGCCTCATTTTCATAAATCCAATCGATCAGGGCGTATTTGTCCTCGAAATTATTGTAAAAAGTCCGCCTTGACAGACCGCAGTTGGCGACGATATCGGCTACGGTTATGTCGTCGAGCTTTTTTTTCTGCATCAACTCAACGATCGAGTCCGCCAACAGCTGCTTGGTGGATTTTTTTTGAATCATAGCGCACACCTCCCCCCTAAAGAATACCCTATATTTTTTGCCCAGTCAATTCATAAATTCGCCAATTTGTGCAATCACTGCATAGTTTACCGTAAAATATGAAGCGCCTGCTCAGAGGCGCTTATCTGTAAATGGCGGCGGCCCCGTTCTCAATGTATACTGTATTCAAATTTATTAAGATTATTGAGATTATTGAGAGGTGACGGTTATGGCCGATTACAGCGCCAAAGAAATCACAGCGATCGTCGAAGAGATTGTAAGTAAAATCAATAGTTCCCATAGCGGCGCGACCGGCGACTGCGGCCGTCACGCCGCCTGGGGCGTGTTCGCGGCGGCCGCGGAAGCCGTTGACGCGGCGGAACAGGCCCAGCGCCGCTTGACCGCTCTCAGTCTGGATTTGCGCAAGGCCGTCATTCAAAGCATCCGCGCGAAAGCGATGGAACTGAGCGATGAGCTGGGCCGCATGGAACTGGCGGAGACCGGGATGGGGCGGCTGGAAAACAAGATATTCAAAATCCGGGAAACAATCACCAAGACCCCCGGCGTGGAGAACATAACGCCGGAGACTTTTTCGGGCGGACACGGCCTGACCGTGGTGGAAAACAATCCCTGGGGCGTGTGCGGCTGCGTTCTCCCCTCCACCGCTCCCGCCGCGACCGCCATCCACAACAGCATCGTCATGATTGCCGCCGGCAACAGCGCGGTGATGTGCCCGCACCCCAATGCCGGCCAAACCTCTCTTTTCACCGTGGAAATGATCAATAAAGCGGTCACGGAAGCGGGCGGGCCGGCCAATCTCATCACAACATTTGCCGATACGAGCCAGGAAAGCACGAGTTTTGTAATGCGCCACCCCTCAGTTCAAATCATTTTGGTCACAGGCGGCCCCGGCATCGTGCAGGCGGCTTTTCAATCCGGCAAACGGGCCATCTGCGCCGGGCCGGGCAACCCGCCGGTGCTGGTGGACGGCACCACGGATCTGGCCGTCAGCGCGCGGCAGATTTTCGCCGGCTGCAGTTTTGAAAACTGCATCAATTGTATAGGCGAAAAAGAAGTCTTTGTCGTCAAACAATACGCGGACGAGCTGATCCGGCATTTGAAGGCGGCCGGCTGCTATCATCTCGCGGACGCGGGCGCAATCGCCAAACTGACCGCTCTGACGACCAACGGGGACGGTTCCGTGAATAAGCAATACATCGGCAAGGACGCCGCCGTCATTTTAAAAGGCGTCGGAATTGAGGCGGATGAGCGCTACAAGGTGATCAGCTACGAGGTTCCCCCCGATCATATCACCGTGAAGGAAGAGTATCTCATGCCCCTGCTGCCCATAGTCCGGGTGGATTCCGTGGAGCATGGCATCGCTTGCGCCGTGGCGGCGGAAGGCGGCAGACGGCATAGCGCCGTCATTCATTCCCATAATATGGATACTGTGACAAAATACGCGAACGCGACCCGGACTACCGTGCTGGCGGTAAACGGAAGTTCGTACAACGGCGTCGGCATGGAAGGAGAGGGCTTCGTCACCATGAGCATCGCCACCGCCACCGGCGAAGGTCTCACTTGTCCGCGCGTGTTCACGCGAGTGCTGCGCAGGGCTTTTACCGGCAGTCTCGGACAATATATCCTGTAGATTTGGCCTGGCGGATCCGGTATGTTTTTGACAAAAAAAGGAGGTGATGGAATTTGGCGGAAGCGAATGTCCGGACGGGCGGCAAGGCGCTGGGAATCGTCGAGGCGCAAGGGCTGTCGCCGGCGATTTTTTGCGCCGACACAGCTTTAAAAGCGGCGGATGTGGAACTGATCGGATATGAGTTCGCAAAAGGGATGGGGCGGATCACCGTGAAGCTCTGCGGCAATATCGGGTCGGTGCAGGCGGCGGTCGGCGCGGCCAAAGCCTTGCTGGAACGGGAGGGCAAATACGTCGCCAGCTCAGTCATTCCCCGGCCGGCGCCGGAAGCGGAGCCGTGGATCAGCCAAGTGGACAGGGCGCCGGCAGAGAATCGCCCGCCCGCGGCCGCTCCGGGAAAAACGGCGGTCGCGGCGGCAGCGGACGACAAACCGGCGGGCGAACTGTGCAATCTCTGTGAGGATCCCGCCTGCCCCCGCCGCAAGGGCGACCCGCACGGCGACTGTATCCATTTTGCCGAACCCGTGAAATAAGGGCGAGAGGCAGGTGTGCTGGGAATGTATATCGGCAAGGTAATCGGAACAGCTGTGGCGACGCGCAAGGTTGAAGAGCTGGTGGGACAAAAATTTTTACTGGTAAAAATAGGAATCGGAGAAACGGGCGGCGCGCCGCCTCCCGCCGCGCCGGTTCACGTCGCGGCGGACACGGTGGGCGCCGGCGTCGGCGAAACGGTGATCATCGCCTTGGGCGGGGCCGCGCGGGAAATCACCGGCAATCAGGGACTTCCGCTCGACGCCGCCGTCATTGGCATCGTCAGCAACTTGGAAATACATGATGAATAGCGGAAATGTGGAAAATTAAGGAGAATTACACTATGCAGATTGATCAAAAGACCGTCGAAATGATCACGGAACTGGTAAGCCAGGCCATCGCGGGCGGCGCGGCTCCCGCGCCGGCGGGCAACGACGCCGAGATCGCCAAACTGCTGCCTCAGTACACGCCTTTCGATCAGACCTGCCCCACCATTTTGGGGGCGGGGGCGATCCGCCTGCTGGGCTACAAGGCAAAGGAACTGGGCGTCACCAAAGCGCTAATCGCGACCGACGAAGGAATCGTCAAGGCCGGGATAGTGGAAAAAGCAAAGGCCATACTGACCGCCGCCGGCGTCGATTTTGTCGTCTATGACAAGGTTAACCCGAATCCGCTGGACACAGTATGCGAGGAAGGCGGCGCCCTGGCCGCCGGGGAAAAAGTCAACGGCATCATCGCCCTGGGCGGCGGCAGCGTCATCGACGCGGCCAAGACGATGAACATCATGATCAACAATCCGCCCCCTGTTTCCGCTTATTACCGTTCCTGGGATTACAAACCGGGCGTACCGCTGATCATAGTCCCGACGACCGCCGGCACAGGCTCGGAAAACACGATTTTCGCGGTGATCTCAGACCACAAGACCCACGCGAAAAACGTGACCATGGCCAAAGGCGACCTCGCCCTCTGCGACCCGGATCTGACCCGGACGGTTCCCCGCGACCTCATCGCCTCGACCGGCATGGACGTTTTCGCGCACGCCGCGGAATCCTACACGGCAAACATCACCTGTCTCAAAACGGATTTGTTCGCCCTGGAGGCCATCCGGCGCGTGGTGAAATGGCTGCCGGTCGTCTACCAGGATCCCGCCAACGCCCAGGCCCGCTATGAAATGATGGCGGCCAGCAATCTGGCGGGCGCCTCTTTCAGCGACACGCTCTGCCATCTGGGCCATGCGACCTCTCACAGCCTGGGCGTGCGTTTGGGCGTCGCGCACGGGATTTCCTGCGCCTGGGCCTTGCCGGAGACGCTGGCCTATGTCGCCGACGCCGTGCCGGAGCGCGTGCGCAATATCGCCGCCGCCATGGGCATCCCGCTCAGCCCTTACGCGACCGACCGGGAAGTGGGCAAACTCGTCGCCGACGCCATCCGCGTTTTTATGCGCCGCCTGGACATCGCCTCGATCAGGGGGCTGGGTTTCAGCAAAGAAGAAACCGTCAACTGCTCCGATTTGATCGTTTTGGACGTCTGTTTCCCCATAATCCCCAAACCCACGACCGAACAGGACGTCAAAGAATTCCTGGGCCGGGTATACGATACGTATCAGTAAAAACAAGAGCAGAAAGGAGACCGGGTAATGGATAAGGATCTCTTGGTTTCGCAGATTATGGAGAAATTGCAAAACATGGACGCCGCCGGCGCTACGGGCGCGGCCGGCGCGGCGGGCGCTGCCCCCCAGTTGAGCGTGGGCGAAGCCGGCAAGAACTATAAGCTGTTTTCCCCCGGCGAACAGAACGGCTTCACGGAACTGGTCGGCACGGGTCTGGGCGACACGATCGGGCTGGTCATCCCCAACTTGGACGCGGGTATCCACGTCCGTCTGGGCATCGACAAAAAAATCCGCTCGCTCGGAATCATCAGTTCCCGCTCGGCGGTCGGCCCTCAGTGCATGGGGGCGGACGACGCCCTGAAGTCCAGCAACTGCGAATTGGTGATGGTGCAGCTGCCCAGAGACACCAAAGGCGGCGCCGGTCACGGCATTTTGATCATCTTCGGGGCCGAGGATGTTTCGGACGCGCGGCGGGCCGTGGAAATCACCCTGAAATCGTTTGAATGGTCGTGGGGCGATCAGTACGGCAACGAGGCCGGTCACTGCGAAGTGCAGTACACGGCAAGAGCGGGCGAAGTGCTGGCCACCTGTTTTAACGCCAAACCCGGCAAGGCTTGGGGTATAATCTGCGGCGCGCCCGCCGCCGTGGGCCTGATCATGGCGGACCGGGCGGCAAAAGCGGCGGATATCGAAATCGTCATGCACGCGACCCCGAACCTGAACACTTCCAACAGCAACGAATTCATGATCATGTTCACCGGCGATTCAGGCGCGGTCAAGCAGGCGGCCATAGAAGGGCGCGAAATCGGCATCCAGGCGTTGACAATTTTGGGAGGGCCGCCCGTAAGCTCCGGCGGCAAACCCTATATTTTTTAGACAGAGGACGCGCAAATGAAGCATCAGATTAAGCGACAGCTTGTGGAGTTGATCGTCGATCTGGTCTGCGCCGCCCAAAAAGACGAGCGCGACATCCTCAGTATTCCCGTCGGCGTCTCCAACCGGCATGTGCATCTTTGCCGGCGGGATATGGACATTCTTTTCGGCAGCGGCTATGAAATGCAGGTACTGCGCGAACTGACGCAGGAGGGCTATTACGCGGCGCGGGAAACGGTGGTCGTCGCCGGGCCGGGCGGGGCCGTCGGCGGGGTGCGCCTGCTGGGGCCTTTGCGCGCGCACACGCAGATCGAGCTTCTTCTGACGGACGAAAAAACCTTGGGCGTCAAAATCCCCCTGCGGGATTCGGGCGATCTGGGGCTGTCGCGGCCGGTGACTTTGATCGGCCCGGCCGGAACGGTAAGCAACGACACGGGCGTAATGGCGGCCCTGCGGCATATCCACATGAATACCGGCGAGGCGGTAACGCTGGGCCTGCGAGACGGAGATCTCGTTTGCGCCGAAACGCAGGGGGAGCGGAGCGTAGTTTTCCAAAAAATCAGAATTCGCGTCGGGAATTTTCGCACGGAACTGCACCTGGATGTAGACGAGGCTAACGCCTGTGGCCTGAAACACGGCGATAAAGTGAGAATCATCTGTGAAAGGAAGGATTAATTATGGCGCAGGAATCTTTAGGCATGATCGAAACCAAAGGTTTGACCGCGGCGATTGAAGCGATCGACGCTATGGCAAAATCGGCGAACGTGACGGTGCTTGGCTATGAAAAAGTGGGCGCGGGCGTCATCACGGTGATGGTGCGCGGCGACGTCGGGGCCGTGCAGGCGGCGGTCGAGTCGGGGAAAGCCGCGGCCGAGCGCGTCGGCGAAGTCATGAGCAG
>JAIRRL010000089.1 GCA_031255985.1 Gracilibacteraceae bacterium | reverse complement strand
ACTCCGCTACGGCTTCGGAAACGGACGGCTCGCCGCCCACGGTGATCCCCCCGGTATAGCGGACGCGGTTTTGCCAGCGCAGACTGCCTTCAATCACAAAGACGTACTCGCCCGCCGGAACCGCGTCGCCGCCGGCGTCCGTCAAATCCCAGGTATAAGACAGCGCGCCGCTGTTCGGGGTCGCGCCGGTAACAGCGTCCACCTCGGCTTGCGCCAGCCGGGCCAGGCCGGATTTTTCCACCCAGGTTGGAATGGATTCCGGCCGTTTTATATAACCGCCCTCTGCCGTGAAACCCGTCGCGTATAATGTTTTGACGAGATTGCCGCCCGCGTCCTCAATCCATACGGCAAATTGATTGCTGGCGTAGCCGGCCTGTCTCTCAAAGTCAAAACTAAGCGCGATCCCGCTGAGAGCGGCGGATTCCGGCGCCGGCGCCGGCGCGTCTGAGGGCGGAGGCGGCGCTTCGTTTTGCGCCGGCGGGGCGGCGCCTGGCGCGGGGCTTTCGTTTGGGCCGCCGCCCGCACAGGCGCAGAGCGCTGTGAGCAGGATAAGGGCCGCAATGAGGACGGCGGGTTTTGGACTTCTTTTTATGCGCATTTTACCGCTCCTGCACCGTGATGATACACAGTTCATCCGATAAGAAATAAGAAATGAGGGAATGAGAGCTAATGTCAAATATCCCCTGATTGTCGAACAAATCGCTTACCGCCTCCCTGTATGCCGCCACTGAGGAAAACCTGACGGCGGTCAGGTCGGAGAGGGCCAGATCCTCCCGCATAGCGCGGAGAACCGTCGCCTTGTCATAGCGGTCAAACCGCCGGTTCATGACGTTGAAATAATTGAGACGCGTGGAAACGCAGTCCGGCAGCGCGTATTTTACGTCCGGCTGATGCGTGACGGCCAAATCAGCGGAAGTGACGAGAAAATAGTCATGCGAGACATAGGCGTTCCGGGCCAGATCCGGATCGCCCCAAGTCGTGTCCAGATAATAATATTCGCCTTCCGCCCGCACCAGGTTCCAGGCGTGGGGTCCCAGGCCGGCCGCGGCCCCCGAAACGGCGGTGCAGGCGACGCCCAGCCGCTGCAGCAGATACTGCGTCGCTTTGGTATAGCCCATGCAGACCGAGCGGCCGTAAAGAAAGACGCTGACTATGTCCTGATTATAATCGGCCGCGAGGTCATACTCGGTATTGTTGATAATGTATTCGTAAACATAGAGGATTTTTCTGAAATCGTCGGCGCCGGCGTCCAGCCCGCTCAGACAGGCTTCAGTCCAGGCGTCTATTTTCCGCTGCGTTTCGGCCCGCTCCGCCGCGGACATCGTATAGCTGAACCTGACGTTCAAATAAGTTTCGCCGAAACGCAAATTGCGGCTGGTGTAAATATAGCTGTCCGACCAGAAAATCTCCGGATAATCGCAAATTACGGCATAAAAAATGTCAATTATTTCCAATGAGCCAAGCCCCCGTTCTTCCGCCCGGCTGACTTCCGCTTCGGCGTCCATATTCCACAGGGCGGCGCGAAAACGGTCGTAGACGGTTTTCTGGGCCGGGCTTAGCTGTTCGTAAATATAACGGCTGGGCGCGGCCGCGAGGGAGGAGGATGAGACGGAGGATGAAGATGAGGCAAGCGCTCCCCCCTCCGGCAGGGCCGCGGCCGTCTGATTTGGCGCCGGCGCAGCGGGCGGGGAGAGGGGAGCGGGGGAGGGGACGGGATCGGGAGCGGGGACGGCGGCCGGCTCGGAGAGCAGAGAGAGCGGGAGGCGGGGCGGGGCGGGGGACAGGAGGAAGAATGCGCCAAAGACAAAGATTAGCAGAGCGCAAGGCAGCAAAATTATTATCGCTGTTTTCAGATTCCGCATGATTCCAGATCCCCCCGAATTCCTGCCGGCGCCGGCTTAAACGCCGCTTTACTGTTCGATATAGGCCAGGCCGACGGCCCCCGGCCCGGTGTGGGTGGAAATAACGGCGCCGATGATCACGGTCAGCGGATCGGGCAGAGCGACGCCGTTGTCGCTCAAATACCCGGCCATGGCCGCCAGACCCTGGGGCGAGTTGCTGTGGCCGAAACAAACCGGGTATTCCGGGTTGAGGCCGGTTGCTTTTATTTTGGCGGCCATCCATTCAAAGGCCTTGGGCAGGCTGCGTTTCTTTTCCATGATGACGACTTTCCCCTCGTCCAAAGTCAGGATGGGTTTGATATTGAGCAGCTCGCCGATGAAAGCGGAGGAAGCTGGCAGGCGGCCGCCGAGTTTCAGAAAACGCAAGGTGTCCAGGCAGATGCACAGGCGCACTTTAGGGCGGAGACTTTCCAGCCGGGCCAGAATTTCCGCCGCCGGGAGACCGGCGTCCCGCAGCTGCACGGCGATGCGTACCACCAGGGCGAGACTGCAGGTGGCGGCGTGAGAATCAAACAGATAAATCCGGTCGCTGCCTAAAGCGTTTTTCGCGAACACCGCCGACTGATAGGTGCCGCTGAGAGCGCTGGCAAGGGAGATCGACAGCACCTCGTCGCCCGCCGCCAGAATTCGGCTGAAAATATCGCTGAATTCGCTGGGCGTCACCTGGCTGGTGGTCGGCAGAACCTTGCCGTCGGACAGTTTCGCGTAGTATTGTTCCTTGGAAAGGGTCACGCCGTCCGCGTATTCTTCCGTCCCGAACATCACCTTCAAAGGGGTGATGATAACGCCGTTCGCCTCCGTCCAAGCTTTGTCAATGTCACAAGTGCTGTCGCAAACAATTTTAATCGCCATCGATCCTATGCCTTTCTTTTCTGTGATAAGCTTTCTGCTCAGTGGTAAGCCGATTTGACCTCGGTCCAGATGCGGTCGTACACCGGCAGCATTGCCGCCAAATCTTCAAAAAACTCCGATTGCGCCAGGTCGTTCGCGCCCGGATAGAAGCGGACATCCGTCTTCACTTCTTCCGGCAGCGCCTGCAGCACTTCCGTCTGCGGCGTGGAATAATTGATGTAATCGCAGTTGCGGGCGGCGATATCCGTTCTGCACATGAAATTAATGAATTTTTCCGCCGCTTCCTTATGCCCGCTCGTCGCCGGAATGACCATGGAGTCAGTCCAGATATTAGTTCCTTCCCGCGGCAGGGCAAAATCAAGATCTTCGTTTTCCTGCATCATGTTCAGGGCGTCGCCCGACCAGACCACCGCCAGAGCGCCTTCGCCGGCGATCATTTTGTCCTTCACTTCGTCCCCCACATAGGCTTGCACAAGGGGCATCTGCTCAATCAGTTTCGCCTTGGCCGCTTCCAGTTCCATTTCGTCGCGGCTGTTCAGGGAATAGCCGAGCAGTTTCAAGGTGATGCCGATGGAATCGCGCTGACTGTCCAGCATGAAAATCTCTTTCGCGTATTTTTCATCCCAGAGAATCGCCCAGCTGTCCACCGGGTCGTCCACCATCGTTTTGTTGTACAATATGCCCACCGTTCCCCAGAAATAAGGGACGGAATATTCATCCAGCGGATCGTAATACAAGCTTTTGAAACGGTTTTCAATCAAAGAAAAATTGGGGACATTGTCCATGTTAATTTTTTCCAGACCGCCCTCGTCAATCATGCGCTTGATCATGTAGTCCGAAGGAATAGCTACATCGTAAGCCGTACCGCCCGCCTTGATTTTCGCGTACATGCTTTCATTTGTGTCGAATTCCTCGTAGATAACTTTGACGCCGGATTCCTGCTCAAAATCGCGCAATACCGACTGATCGATATAATCTCCCCAGTTGTAAACGATAATTGTTTCCGCGCCGCCGCCGCCGCAACCGGCGAGCAGGAGGGCGCAGGCGAGAAACAGCGCGCCGAAAACCCAGGATTTCGCGGAGACCGAATTTTTTTTCAATGATTTTCCTCCTAAAATATTGATATGATGGTATATGGACGCTGCGGCCGCCGGCCGGGTTCACTCTGCGGGAACGGGGGCGAAAGCGGGGGCGGGCGCGAAGCGGGCGGGCTTTTTGTCATCGCCGGGGTTTGGCGTCCGCTATCCGCCTGTTGGCCACAAACAGCAGCAGAATCACCCCCGCGAACATTATGGTGAGCAGGGCGTTGATTTTCGGGTTCATGCCGCGTCGGGCCATGGCGTAGATCGTGATCGCCACATTGGTCACGCCGTTGCCGGTGGCAAAAAAACTGACGACGAAATCGTCGATCGACATAGTGAAGGCGAGCAAGAACCCCGTGAGGATGCCGGGCATGATCTGAGGAATAATGACTTTGCTGTAGGCCATGAGCGGTTTGGCCCCCAGATCCAGGGCGGCGTCGTAAAGATCGGCCTGCGTCTGTTTCAGTTTCGGCAGGACGGACAAAATGACGAAAGGCAGGCAAAAGGTGACGTGAGCCAGGAGCATGGAGACAAAGCCCAGGGGGATTTTGAGGGAGATGAACAGGAGCATGAGGGAAAGGCCCATGACAATATCCGGGTTGATCATGGGCAGGTACACGAGATAAGTAGTCAGCGCCCTGGGCAGGCCGCGCATCCCGGAAAGGCTGATGGCCGCCACCGTGCCGAGGACAGTGGCGATAACCGAAGCCAGCAGGGCGCAGGTAACCGTATAGTAAAGGGCGGACATGATCTGACGGTCGTGAAAAAGCTGGACGTACCAGTCCAAGGTGAAGCCGCCCCAGACGCCGCGCGAGCGGGCGCTGTTGAAGGAAAAAATCATGAGTACGGCGATGGGGGCGTAGAGGAAAATAAAAAGGAGGGCGAGATAGACGCGGGAACCGATATTTTTCACCATAATCCCCCTTCGTTATCTCCGCGCGAGCGCATGAGCAGGCCGCCCATCACGATCAAGAGGGCCATGAGAAAAAGAGAAAGGGCGGAGCCGAAGCCCCAGTCATATGTGGTTAGAAACTGCTGTTCAATCAGGTTGCCAATCAGCGTGTACTGACCGCCGCCGAGCAGACGGGAGATAACGAAGGTCGTCATCGCCGGCATAAAGACCATGACGACGCCGGACAGCGCCCCGGCCAGGCTTTGAGGGAAAATAACCCGCTGGAAGGTGATCAGAGGCGTGGCGCCGAGGTCTTGCGCCGCCTCGATTTGCGAATGGTCGATTTTGTATAAAACGGAATAAATCGGCAAAATCATGAAGGGGAGAAAATTATAAACCATGCCGAGGACGACGGCCGCGTCCGTGTAGAGGATGTTGAGCGCCGGCAGTCCCAGAAAAGCCAGGACGGAGTTGATGACGCCGTTTTTTTCCAGAAGACTCAGCCAGGCGTAAGTGCGCGCGAGAAAATTCATCCACATCGGCAGCACGATCAGCACGACCAGAATGGTGCGGCGGCGGAAGGGCCGGCTGGCCAGAATCAGGGCGGCGGGGTAGCCCAAGAGAAAGCATAAAAACGTGCTGATTACAGCCAATTTGAGTGAATGCCAGATGACGCGCAGATAAATCGGCTCAAAGACGCGCTGCAGATTGGCAAGGGAAAAACTCCTTTCCCCGCCGATTTCCGCTGTCAGAGCGTACCAGACGACGATAAACAGGGGCGCGATGGCAAAAAGCAGCATCCAGGCCAGATACGGCCCGTTAAGCAGTTTTTTCTTCAAGTTTTTTTCCTTTTTTCATGACGTGAATATCGTCCGGATAAATGTCGAGGCCTATTTCCTCCCCGACCGGCGCCATTTGCGTGTTATGCAGCATCCATTCCCGCCCGCCGACGCTGACCATCATCTCGTAATGCACGCCCTTGAAAATGACGGAGTTCACGACGCCGCGCAGCATCCCGGCGGCGGCCGGCGTCAGCTTGACGTCCTCCGGCCGGATGACGACGTCGATGGCCTCGTCCGGGGCAAATCCTTTATCCACGCATTGAAACGACCGGCCGGCGAAGCTGACGCGGTAATCGGCGTGCATGACGCCGTCCATGATATTGCTCTCGCCGATAAAACCGGCGACGAATTCGTTTTTCGGTTCGTTGTATATATCAATGGGCGCGCCGATTTGCTGTATCAGCCCGTCCTTCATAACGGCGATCGTGTCGGACATGGTCAGGGCCTCTTCCTGGTCGTGGGTGACGAAAACAAAGGTGATGCCGAGGCTTTGCTGGATGTTTTTCAGCTCGATCTGCATTTCCTTGCGCAGTTTCAGATCCAGCGCCCCCAAAGGCTCGTCCAGCAAAAGCACCAGCGGCTCGTTGACCACGGCGCGGGCGATGGCGACCCGCTGCCGCTGACCGCCGCTCAAGGAATCGATCTCCCTTTTTTCAAATCCGGGCAAACTCATGAGTTCGAGGACGCCGCCCACCTTGCGCGCGATTTCCGGCTCGGACAGTTTTTTGATCCGCAGGCCGAAAGCCACGTTTTCGTACACGTTCATATGCGAAAAAAGCGCATAATGTTGAAAAACAGTGTTGACTTTCCGGGCAAAGGGCGGCAGATGACTTATGCTTTTGCCCTCAAACAGAATGTCCCCACTGGTTTGCTGTTCAAAACCGCCGATGATGCGAAGCGTTGTCGTCTTGCCGCAGCCGCTTGGCCCAAGGAGCGTAATAAATTCATTTTTCAGGATATACAGATTCAGCTTGTCCAGGACAAGTCCTCCTCCATAGTCCATGCAAATATCTTTTAAACGGATGATTTCCTCAGCTTGCGCCATTCTTGCCCGTCTCAACTCCCTTCCTGTTTTGTAAAAAACCGTGCCGGCATTTCGTCCGCACGGTGGCAAAACTGGCTGGGGTAGATGGATTCGAACCACCGATGTCGGAGTCAGAGTCCGATGCCTTACCGCTTGGCGATACCCCAATTGATATTGACGGATGAAATCATAGCATATTTCAAGAAAGCTGTCAAGCAATTTCGACAGGCGCCTGTGGTTATTAAGTGATAATGTCACCTTGTAAACTATCTTGGGAAAATGTCACCCCCATCCAAAATGGTGTAAAATGGTGGCATGGAAAAGGACATTATCATCATGAGTACGAAGCAGCTAACCAGGTACGACATCATCACCAAAGCAATCGCAGGGTACATCACTGTCGGCGAGGCCGCTATCGCCTTGGGGCTATCCAACCGACAAGTCAAGCGCCTCAAAAAGGAAGTGGCAATCCGTGGTGTTGCCGCGGTACTCCACGGCAACGCCGGGCGGGCGCCAGCCAGCAAAATCACTGAGCCCAGAAGGGAGGAGATTATTGGCATTTTCAAAGGGCCGGCATACAAGGGCTGCAATTTCAAGCACTTCCAAGAGCTGCTTTCAGAGAGACATAGCATCGAGATATCCTACTCGACGCTTTACAAGCTGTTGCGGGGCGAAGGCGCGGCCTCGCCAAAGACGAGACGCAGATTCAAGCCCCACAGGCGGAGGAAGCGGAGACCACAGGCTGGGCTACTGATCCAGACAGACGCCACGTCGTTCGCCTGGTTCCAGGGAGACCGCAGGAGGTACGCCCTGCACGGGGGCATCGACGACGCGACTGGACAGATAACAGGGCTGTACATGTGCAAGAATGAGTGCACTCCAGGCTATTACGAGGTGGTGCGCAGGACAATAGACAATTTCGGGGTTCCTGCGGCGATATATGCCGACCGGCACACCATTTTTCAGTCGCCGAACACGAAAAAGCACGAGATCGACGCATCTGTGCCCGTGAACGACACGCAGTTCGGGCGTGCTCTGAAAGAGCTGGGCATCAACCTGATCGCCGCCAGGTCGCCGCAGGCAAAGGGCAGGGTTGAGCGCCTGTGGGACACCCTCCAGAGCCGCCTACCGGTAGAATTTGCCCTGAACGGCATTACCACGATGGAGGAGGCGAACGAGTTCCTGGAACGCTACGTCTACGCATTCAACAGCATGTTCGCCGTCGAGCCGGAGAACGCTGAGAGCGTTTTCAGGAAGCTCAGGGACAGCGAGGATCTGGACACGATCCTTTGCATCAAGGAGAAGAGGGTCATCGACGCCGGCGGGGTGTTCTCGTACAGCGGCAAATCTTACCAAATCGCGTACAGTGCCGACTCACCGCCACTGCCAGCGAAATCGAAGATCGACGTGCTGTTCGGCCCAACGATAGGCATCAAAGCCGCCTACAAGGGCAAGGTGTTCGACGTGCTGCCATTCATCCCTTCAAAGCGCCGGAAGCAGGCTCCAGCGCCCGCGCCCGCGAAGGAGCGAGGCGTTGTCACGCCGCCCCCTGACCATGCGTGGAAAGGCGGCATAAAGGGCCAAAGGGCGTTGCCTTGGAAGTACGATGGTGAAGACGAAGACGTCCACCGCGAAGTTGTCCGGGGGCTGGAAAGGGCGCTTCTGGGAGCGAGGCGTTGAGCGATCCTTCATCCAGCGGACGGAGCATCGCGGT
>JAIRRL010000015.1 GCA_031255985.1 Gracilibacteraceae bacterium | reverse complement strand
TGAAGTTGACTCCTGAGATAACTTCCCCTACAACAATCCCTTTGTACTCGCGGATGGTTCGGCCTTCAACACTCGGCGTCGTCGTGATAATCATTGCATTTCTCCTTTACGAAAATCTCGGAAATGGTTTGTTTGAGCATCGCGCCCGTAAAAGCAGTCTGCGACGGGCATGTTCTATTATACAATGAAAACTCCGGCACCGAAAGGCGTAAAACCCTTTTTTACGACTTTTTTTAATCGCCAATACAGCGCCGAATTTCATAAAGCTGTATATGCATTCCGCCTCGCGGAAGCCGCATGATTTCAGCAATTCCACGGTCTCGTTTATCGTGTTCTCCCTGTCCAAGCCCCTTCTTTCGCGCCATCCGGCTTTCTCCGACATCGCCGCGTCTTTTATATTGCTCGCTATGTAATTGTACCACTCCGACACATCGCAGTGCGATTCTTGAACTTGGAGATATTTTGTCCCGTTGTTGTTTGTGCAAACTATTTGCATTGCATTCCCCTCGCTCCACCTATGCTGTTATGCTACTTTTATATTATATGTTAAAATCGCGGGGATTGCAAGCAAAAAATCGCAGATTTCTGCGGTTTTTTTACGATTTCCAATATTTGTTCTGTCAAACTCGGGCGGTTTGACTGCAACGAAAACAGGGTTGCGCATCAGTGTTTTCATCGCTTGACGGTTATGCTATACTGTTTATGAACGCGCTATTGCGCGTATTTGTTCAAGGTCGCGCGTTCTTGGGCGAGGCAATTTGGGCGCGGGGATTTTACTGTGAAAATTCCGCCGCATCACTTCTGTTGCGTGAGTTCTGTTGCGTGAGTTCTGTCGAGCAATTTCTGTTGCGGGCGGTTTACATTATGTTCGATATTGAGGCGTACAATCTTCAGATAGACAAATTGCGCAAGCTGATAAAGCCGCTCAAGACTTTTGAGGCGGCGATTGAATTGGCGCTTGCGATTCACGCGCTCACGCATACGAGCGCGGTGGCGTCCGGCGGCAGTCCTACTTTTGCGACGGCTTGCTGGCGGGCCTGGCCGATGAGGATTACAGCGTAATGCCCACGGAGAAGGACGAAACCATAGCCTGGCATCTGTGGCATATAGCCCGGATTGAGGATTTGACCGGCAATCTTCTGATCATGGAGCAGGCGCAAATTTTTAATGACGAGTGGATGGCCAAACTGAACGTGACGGTCAAAGATACCGGTAACGCCATGACGGACGGGCAGATTATTGATTTCAGCAAACAGGTGCGCAAACCGGAGCTGATAAATTACCGCAACGCGGTCGGCCGCCGGACGCGGGAAATTCTGCGCTCCCTGACGCCGCGGGACTTGAAGCGGAAACCCGGTGCCGCTTGTTTGGCCCGCCTGGTCAGCGAAGGCGGTTTATTGGAGGTCAAAGATTCCATCTGGCTGAAAGATTTTTGGGGGAAACATACGGTAGCGGGGCTTATTTTGCTGCCGCTGACACGTCATCACATGATGCACCTGCCGGACAGCTTCGCAATTAAACAGTTCGTCAAAGACCAAATCCGCCCAGCGCGTCAGATTGATTTTGTCACCGTAAAACGGCGAAAATCGCTCTGATTTCTGCTTGTTTCAATGATTTTCTCAGCTCTCGTTTTTATGTTTTCATTACCCCGAATGGACAAAGATTCATTTTTAGCCATACGCCACCGCTCCGGTTAGATTACAACACACTAAAGGGAAAATCCGCGCGCAAATGACAGGGAAGCGGCGGCTTTGCTAAACGTCCATAAAATTAAAAAATCTCTTGACATACCGAACGGTACCGTTTATAATATGTATAGACGGTACCGTTCGCTGTTGTTTTCTAAGTAACATTCGCGGTTTTTTTGAGCTATAACCGGTCGTCGCGCACAGGAAAAAGGGGGGCTTGTATGAGCGTTATGAGCATGATCGAGGTCAAAAATTTAGTGAAACAATACCGGGGGGCGAAGGCGCCCTCTGTGGCCGGGGTCAGTTTTTCCGTGGAAAAAGGCGAGTTTTTCGCTTTTCTCGGCCCGAACGGCGCGGGCAAAACCACCACTATTTCCATTCTGACCACCACGCTGGCCAAAACCTCCGGCGAAGTGAGAATCGCCGGTTTTGACGCGGAAAAAGAAGCGCGCCGGGTGCGGGAACACATTGGTATAATTTTCCAAAATCCCAGCCTCGACCCGCAATTGACGGCGGAGCAAAATATCCGCTTTCACGCCTGTCTGTACGGCATGTGCGGCTACCGGCCCACGTTCGGGCTGATGCCCGCTTTTTACCGCCAAAGGGTTCTGGCGCTGGCTGAAATCGTCGGTATTCAGGAGGCTCTGTTTAAGCCGATAAAAAAGCTCTCCGGCGGGATGCAACGCAAGCTGGAGATCATCCGCAGCCTGATTC
Source organism: Gracilibacteraceae bacterium (assembly GCA_031255985.1). Lineage (GTDB taxonomy): Bacteria > Bacillota > Desulfitobacteriia > Desulfitobacteriales > Syntrophobotulaceae > JAIRRL01. The sequence goes on along the minus strand of JAIRRL010000015.1, from coordinate 3,597 downwards.
ACACGCCGGACGTGCTGTTTCTGGACGAGCCGACCCAGGGGCTGGACGCGATAAGCCGCCGCTCACTCTGGGAGTATATCAACGATACGCGCAAGCATTATGGCACGACCGTTTTTTTGACCACCCACTATATCGACGAAGCGGAAAACGTGGACAAAGTCTGCGTCATCAATCACGGAAAGATCGCCGCCTGTTCCTCGCCGGCGGAGATGAAGCGCAGTCTCTTGCGGCAGGAGCTGATCCTGGACGCGGCGGACAGGAGCGCTTTGACAGACGAGCTGTCTTCTCTGGGGTTGCCGTTTACGGTGAACGGGCGCGTCGCCGTTCCGTATCAGGATTCGGCGCAGGAGGTGATCGCCCGGCTGCGGACAAAGCTGACGACGCTGAAAATCCATGAACCGTCGCTGGAGGACGCCTATGTGGAATTTTTAAACAGGCATGGGAGGGACGCGGCATGAGCGAACTTGTTTTTCAGCGAAAAAAATCCCGTATTTTCCGGGAGGTTAATACCGTTATAACCGTGCTGGCGCGGGAAATCACCTTATTTTTCAAATCCCCCGGCACAGCCGTCATGAGCTTGGCCATGCCGCTCATGCTGATGGGCGCGATCGGCGGCAATCTCATGCAAAATATGGCCGGCGGGCTTGGGTTCGAGTTCGGCGACTTCATGCTGGTGGGAATGTTGGTCAGTATGCTTTTTATGGTTACGACGATGGGCATGACCTCGCTGGTGGACGATCACGAAATTGATTTTAATCAGGAAATGCTGGTGTCGCCGGTTTCCCGCTATTCGCTGGTCGTCGGCAAAATACTCGGCGCGGGGTTTACCGCCATAATAAGCATGACGGGCACGCTGCTTGTCGGGCTGCTCATGGGCGTTACGCTGCCGCTCGGCAAACTGCTTTTGATTCTCGCGCTTTCGCCCTTGATGTGCCTGTCGGGCGGGGCTTTGGCCATGATCATTATCGGGTTGGTCAAAAGCAAAAGAACGGCGAATCTGGCGGTTATGCTCATAACCATGCCGCAGATGTTTTTGTCCGGGGCGATCATCCCCATCAATAATACGAGCGGCGCGCTTTTGGCCCTGAACCGCCTCATGCCCATGACCTATTGCCTTGATCTTACGCGAGCGGTGTTGTACGCCGGTTCACCTGAATACGACCGTGTGGTGATGTTCAATCCGACCGTTAATTTTGCCGCGATCACGGTCTTGACGGTTGTTTGCCTCATCATCGGCACTTTCTTTTTTGCTCAGTCGGAAAAAAATCGGTGAAGCCGGCGGCGGCGCGAAATTTTCCTGACGTTTTCTGACGTTTTCCAATATTTTCGGATAGCCTGAAAATATTGGAAAACAGGGCGGCGATGCTGTATAATGGAGGCGGCAGACGAAAAGAGAAAATAATAAAGTGAGAATGAAGGTGAAGGTGAAGGTGAGAGTGAAGGTGAAGGTGAAGGTGAGAGTGAAAATGAAGACGAGAATGAAAAGGAAAGTGAGAGTAAAAATGAGATGAGAATAAGAATGAGATGAATTGGGAGCAGCAGTGAAAACAAAGATTAAAACGAGATTGAAAAGAATACGGAAATGAAATGAAAGGAAAGATGAAAGTGAGATGGTGATGATAGGCGAAAATGATGAAAAATAAGAATGAAGATGATTGGAGGAAGTTATGAGTAACGAGAACAACGAAAGCAAGATGAACGGTATTAACAAGATGGACAAGACGAATAATGTGAATAAAACGAAAATCAGCAACTATCCGATGGTCAGTCCCACGCCCATTGTGCTTGTGGGGGCGGAAACCGGCGGCAAGCCCAATTACGCCGCCGTGGGCGCGTTCGGGGTTGTTTGCCTGGCGCCGCTGTTCTACGTTTCTTTGAAAGACACGCACTATACCACAATCGGAGTGAAGGAACACGGATTTTTCAGCGTAAATCTGCCCTCGGCTGATATGGTTGCGAAAACGGATTACTGCGGCGTGACGAGCGGTCACAACACGGACAAATCCGGCTTGTTTGCGTCATTTTACGACGAGGCCGGGAAAGCGCCGATGATAGCGGAAGCGCCGATGAATTATCTGTGCCGGGTCGTCAATACTTTTCCAATCAACGGGTTTACGATATTCTTTGGTGAAATTGTCTCAACCTATGCGGGGGAGCAGTTTCTCACGGACGGCAGGGCGGATCCGCAGAAAATAAGCCCGATTCTGGGGATGGGAACTACTTACTACAGGCTCGGAGATGTTATTGGAAAAATATTCCAAGAGGGAAAATCTTTCGCCCCTTGACAGCAAAGACGCGGGACTGAAAAAGGGGAAAAAACAGGAGGCCGAAGGCGGCGTCCCCTACTGAAACCGGGGGAAGTAAATTTTGTGCGGTATGACCAAATCAGGAAGGTTCCGATGGCTGTAATCTTTTAAAATTAAGGGTTTCATAAAATCAGCCCTTAATTTACATAGTTTTCCATTAGTAATTTATTTATGATATATGACTTTATTCTCGCAAAATAGTTGACAAATCCGCCAGCGCTGATATAATAGGATTAACCGGGCTTTTGCCCGTAATTAGCATTATCTATCTATCTATTCATTCTACAGGAGCGCGGACGCGGATGAAAAAGTACAGCATAGCCGAAGCGCAGACTATTGAGAACAAAGAGGGACAAGATTCCGCTTACGATGTTTTGCGGGGAAAACGCATCATGGTCGTGGACGATATGGAGGTCAACCGCGCAATCGTGCGGGAAGCTTTTGTATCTGCCGGCGCTTTTGTGGAAGAAGCGGCGGACGGCCGGGAAGCCCTGAATTTGTTTGCTTTGGCTCCAAACAGTTTTGACATGATTTTTATGGATATAAGTATGCCGGAGATGGACGGTTACGCGGCGACGGAAGCGATCCGCGCCCTGCGAACGCCCAGGGCGGGGACGATTCCGATCGTGGCTTTGACCGCCCGCTCTTACCCGGAGGACGCAGACCGTTCTTTCGCGGCCGGCATGAATTTGCATTTGCTGAAACCGGTTGATTTTATTCAACTTTTAAATATAGCGGTTCAATGTATCGCCGATTTCTGATCGTAGCGGAGGGTCGCGGCGACGCGGCAGCCCTCCGGCGCGCGCTCGGCGATATCGAAGTCATATGGACGGACGGGCTGGGGCTGACGGCGGCAAAACTGGCTTATATCGCCAAGGCCGCGACGGTACGGGACGTCGTCGTCTGCACAGATCCGGATCACGCGGGGGAAATGATCAGAGCCAGGCTCAACCGTCATATTCCCGGTTTGCTTCACGTTTACCTCCCGCGTCAGGCAGCCCGGAACCGCCGGGGCCGGGGCGTCGGCTGGGAGTATGCGTCCCCGGCGGCGGTGCGGGCCGCTTTTGCCCTGTTGCGGCCCGCACAAGCGGACGCACTTGCGTCCGCTTCCGGGCTGCCCGTCTCCGCCCCAGATTCCGTCAGCCTGCAAGCGGCTGACTTGGCCGAACTCGGCCTGTCCGGCTGCCCGGCCGCCAGAGAACGGCGCCGGACAGCCGGACGGAATCTGGGGCTGGGGGAATGTAACGCCAAGCAATTTCTGCGGCGCGCCAACAGCCTTCACATAACGCGG
>JAIRRL010000010.1 GCA_031255985.1 Gracilibacteraceae bacterium | reverse complement strand
AAACGAGGCTGACATGGAGGATAGTATCACCAGCTTAAATATAACTCGGCTCCAGTTAAAATATATACTAAATCAGCAGCTCTGACAAGGGCGTTTTTACGGTTTTCCATAAAGTTTTTGTTCCCCCCTAAGATAGCCCCCCCTTCGGCGAAAATAAACGCCCGCCGGAAGGCAGGCGTTGATGAAGCTGACAGGCAAGCGATTCGCGATTTCTGCATTATTCTCCGCTGTGGAGGCGCTTGATTTGCTCTAAAGTTAAGCCTGTCGCGTTCGCGAGTTCCAAATGCCGCGCCCCGCCTGCGACGAATGCAGATCACAGAGGTACATCGTCCCCCGGCTCTTCCGGCAGGACAGACGCCGCGTCGGGATGGGTCAGGAGCGCCTTAAAAATTCCGTGTGGAAACACCTCTCTGTCATCGTGTTCGCGCGATAAGTATACCATATCCCGGCGCGGATTGATACCCGCGCTCTAAGTTTCTTTATCCGGCAGCGTCCGGCTCAGTTTTTCGAGGCAGGCAAGCAGTTCTTCCCGGTTAGCCACACCAAACTTGCTGTATATGTGGCTGCGGTGGTTATTGACTGTTCCCGGCAGGATGTTCAGCGCGTTCGCGATGACGCTCTGCTTTATACCGAGAACCGTCATTTCGGCCACCTCGTATTCGCGGGGCGTCAGGGGCGTGATCGCCGCCAGCCGCAGTTTACGGCGGATGTCACTTTCGCTGACTCTACCGGCTTCGCTGACTCTACCGGCTTCGCTTACTCCGCTAACCCCGCCGGTTCCGCTAACCCCGCCGGCTCCGCTTACCTCGCCGACTTCACCGGCTCCGCCCGCCGCGGTCGCCGTTCCCGCCGCGACCGCCTCATTGTGCGCCTCCACGATTTCCTGGACGGAGCGGCCGCGGGAAGCATAGAGCAGATACGGCGCCAGCAGCAGGTATACAATCAAAAGCGCGACGGTGATAACAAGATATGCGGCGAACAGCGCGACCAGATTAGCGCGCAAAGCGTCAAGCAAGGCGGAATGAATCAGCACCGTCACAAACGCGACGCCGATATAAGCGGGAACGATGTATTTGGAAGGGTAACGCCTGGTAATCAGCGACACAAAATACGGATTGAGGATCAGGCAGGTCATGCCCGCGCCGAGCAGAACCGGGGCGATCAAAGCAAGGGCCGGGAAAAAGCGGGAAGCCATCGCCGCGATAAAACCCATGCCCCCGACCGCGATCAAAACCGCGCCGCTTTTAAGCGGTGAAACGCCAAAACGCCGCCAAACCAGGAAAACCGCGCAACCGAAAACAGCGGAGGAAGTATAATACGCCGATACGCCGTGCGGCACGCTTTCCGCCACCGCGACGCCGAACAAGGTAGCGAAACAATTCAAAGCCACCAGGAAAAATATTCCAATTATCAGCGATTTGGGGGCGACGAAGCCGTCCCCTTTTTGCGCGTAGCGCGGCCAAGCTCCGGCGGAAGCCGGGAGTTTGAAGAAAAAAAACAGCATCAGGGCCAGGATGACCGCCGCGCACAGGCGGAAAGCCGTAAACGGCGCCCTGAACACGTCGTTTTGCAATACCGCCGTAAGCAAGGAAGCGAAGCCGTAGGCCAGCAAAATATGCTTGAGCAGGGCTTTTTCCGTGAACAGATTGACTAAAATCGCCGCTTCAAATCCGATCATAAACAAGCCGCAAAAACATTGAATATAGTACATAAGCGCCAGCACGTCCGGCCCGAGCGGCAAAAACAGCGCCAGCACGGAAAGCAGAGCGGCGGCGCCCGCGATTCGCTCCGCCCGCACGACGAAGCGGGGCAGGAAAATCATCACGCCAATCGAGAGCAGATAGCCCGCCGCGATGACAAAGTCCAAATCGCCCACATCCACGGGGAGCGGCGCCCGGCCGTCCAGAGACAAGGTTTGGCCGGAAAAATAGATCAGAGCCATCTGCCAGGTGCTGTACAGGGCAAAACAAATCAAAAGCGGCAACCGGAACTCCAGGCGCTTGCTCTCATTTTCCGCGAGAAGAGGATGGCGGCTCATCTGCCGCCGCCCGCCCGCTCCGCGTCGATTTGGTTCAGCCGCCCCGCCGGCGTGGTTTCCGCCATGAAATCGGCCCCTCTCCGCCAGTTTTTTCAACAACATCAATATTGTAATATTTAAGCTTGAAAAATACAAGCAGCCAAGCGGGGGCGCGGAGACTTTTTTTCCAAAAATCAGCCTTATCCATGCACTTGCATGGATGTGGAAAATGGAAAAACGGAGTAGTCTGACCTACGAAACGGCTCCGCCCCCGTCTTTTTCGCCGCCGGCCGCCGCCGCCAGCAACTCCTTGCGCGAAGCGACGCCGAGTTTTTTGAAAATGCGTTTCAGATGCGTCTTGATCGTGTTTACGGACAAACCCAGGGCTTCCGCCGTCCGGCGCGCGTCCCGCCCCCGCGTGAACAGATCGTACACCTTCCGTTCCGCGTTGGTGAGCGCGGACAGCCGCTCCGGAAAACTCGGCGGCGCGGCGGCGGAGGCGGACCTGTCGGCCCTAACGTCGTCTAAAGCCCGGATGTAGGCCGCAACCGCCCGCAGTTCGTCGCTGTCCATGCGCATGATTTTTTCCACGGTTCGTTCCTGCAAACCCTGGAGGGTGTCCAGCCGGACGGGTTCTTTGCCCGTCAGCACCCATTCGGCCCGGTAGCCGTAGGTCGTTTCGATCAGCCTGGCCAGCGGCTGCGAAACCATCTTTTTTCTCCCGTTCACCAGGAGCGACACGTAGTTTGCGCTGATGCCCAATACCCCGGCGAAATCCACGTTTTTCAGCTGCTGTTCCCGCAGGATCAGGGCAATCCGTTCACTCAGGGCGTTTTCACTCATCGGCCGTTACCTCGTCGTTCTCTTTCATCATTTGCATGAAACCCAGCAATTCCTCGCGCGAGGAAATGTGCAGCTTGTCGTAAATGCGCTTGTTGTGCGTCTTGATGGTGTTGGCGGAGCGCGACAGCAGTTTGGGCATATCCTTCGCCCGGTGGCCCTGCGTATACAGGTCGAAAACCTCTCGCTCGGCCTTGGTCAAAGTGGCGAGATTGCGCAAAAAATCCTCATAGGCTTCCCGCCCCGGCAGGATGATTTCCCTCTCCGCCACGACCCCCAGCTTTGTCAGTTTTTGTTCCAGTTCCCGCCGCTCGTTTTCCCGGACGCCGTCCTGCTCGGCGAGAAAATCAAGCAAATCGTCGATCTCCTGCAGATTGGTCGGTTTGAAGCCCTCGGCCCCGCGCTGTTTGATCTGTTCCAGGCCGCGCAGCACCGGGGTGAGGTAACGGTGGCTGAGGAAAGCGGCCATACCCATCGCGCACAAAAACAGGAAAACGAACAAAACCGTGATGCCGCCGTTCCTCTGCGCGACATAGGCCGTCAGGTCGGCTTCCGGCACAAGCAGCGCCATCGCGTATTGGCCGGCGTGAACCGCGTTTTTGGAATACAGGCGCACAGGCGCGGCCAGCCCGACATACCGCCGCCCGCTCGACTCAAAGACCGACAGCCCGTTCCGGTAGTCCCGCGCCGACAGTTTGCCGTCCATGTTCAAAGTGTGGCTACTGGAAAACATTGCCATTGAAGTGTCCAGCGACCCGTCCGGCAGGACAGGCGCGAAAACGGCGGCCGCCCGCCTGAACACCGACGTATCCGGGAGGTTCTGCATTTTGAAAAGGATAGCGTTGACCTCGAAGCCGCAGACCCCCAAAACCGCGCCGTCAGGCGTGATCAGCGGCACGCAGACCAAAAGCGCCTTGTCGTAATCCCCGGTCAGGATTTCCGCCCCGTTCCAATAATAAGCGCGCGAAGGCGGCAAACTGCCGTCCGCCCCCGCCAGAGCCCGGTGAAAAAAATCGCCCTCGACCACGGGAAACTCCATCAGCCATTGGGGCAGCACATTGATATTGTGTTCCCGCGCAATGGTGATCGGGCCGCGCAGATAGTAAACGGAAGGGGTAGAGCGGTTCAGGGCGTTCGGCTCCATATTGCGGAGAAAAAGTCCCGCCCGCGAGGAAGTCGCGAAGTTCAGGCTGGCGTCCAGGATCATAAACACGCCGCTGGCCGCGTTCCGTTCCAGGGCGGCGAGGGCGGGGTCGAGGCAGGCCCGCTGGACTTCATTCAGCACTTCGGGATGTTCGCGCAGGGCGGATGCGGCAATATTGCGCGTCTCCAGCACTTCGCCGATTTTTCCGGTCAGGCGGCCGGACAGAATGATCCCCTCCGCCGTCAGGGTTTCGTAGCTGACGGCGGCAAGGCCGGCGATGTGGTCGAGATCGCTTTGC
>JAIRRL010000226.1 GCA_031255985.1 Gracilibacteraceae bacterium | reverse complement strand
CGGAAATAATCGCCGGGCGTTTGTTCTGTTTTCTTCTGTTCATTTGCATCTATTCGTTATCGTCAACCGGCCTGAGCGGCCCGCCGTTTTCCCGCGCGAAGGCGCTGCCTGCTTCGCTGTTCAGGTACTCAATGATATCAGGGTCGTCGTTGCAAATGGATTCCAAGCTGAAGATGCCCGAATTGTCCGGGTTGCCCATGTATTCGTCACTCTCGTCGCCGGCGGTGAAACGCCAGCCGCTGTCGCCGTCGAAGTCCGGCGCCTCGCGGTACATGTGGCCAACTTTCGCGCCGTCCACCGTGATCCGGTCAGTGGCGAAGCAGCCGGTGGGGCCGTCCCAATCCGGGATCATATCAATCATGTCCTTGGCGCGAATGGCGTACTTCTTGCCGCCCCTGCGGTAATCCGGCCAGCCGTACCGCCGCCAGAGGCCGTCTTCGGCGGTGAGCGCCCGCACCAGCCCCATCTGAATATCGTAGAACTGCCCGACCCGGCTCTCATCGCCGTCGTACATCCGGCGAAATTCATAATACACCGAACCGCAGATGCAGGAGAGCGCGTACTCGCCCCAGTTGTCGTAATAAGCCGCTGCCCTGATTGCCATGCTTTCCCCGGCTTCCCAGAATTCCGCCTCTGAAATAAAGCCCGCCGCGTAAGCGCGGCGGCACATGCCGATGCGCTCATTGACGTCCCAGGCCAGGAAACCGTTGTTCCCAACAACATCCCGCAGTTTCGCCGCAAAAGCCATGGACGATTCAAAGAGCTTGCGGCCCCTGGGATTAAGCTCGCCCAAGTCAAATTGGGGGCGCCCGGCCCAAAACGCGCGGAAGGAGTCATACTCACTGTAGCTCTGGTGCAGGTTGTTCAGCGCATCCCAGAGCGACTCCTCATTAGTTATTTCAAACAGTTCATCCAGATGCTTCCGCAGGGCGTCCCGCTCAGCCTCATTGGCGCATTTCGCCAGAGACTCATGCCCCATGTTCCCAGGCAGCCCCGGACTCATGCGACAGGCGGCCAGTCCGGACAAGACCAGAATAAACTTGCGGCGGTCAGATTCCAGTTCGCCGCCGGTCTTCCAAGGAATAGACTCAAGCTCAGCCCGGAAGTCTTTCAGCTCGGCCAAAATCGCCGGCAGCCTCGATTCTTTCAACTCGGCTTCACGGTCGTCAGCCTCATCGCCCAACTTCGCCAAAGCGCTGGATCTCTGCAAATCGACCACCAGCGCATCGTCGTCCAAGAGGTCGTCAAGCGCCTCGGCGCCGTTAGCCAGTTTGTATTCCATTTCGTCCTCATATAGAGGCAGAATTTGATAAAAATGAACCGGGTCGCCGCCGGGCAGTTCACAGACCGAAGCCGCCGCGCCGAAAGCGTAGGGCATGGACAGCATGAAGCCGGTGAAATTGTTGTTGTCCGCCAGCGCCTCGCCTGCGGGGACGGTGTGACCGTAGCCCAGCCAAGTGTTTTGCTCAATAGGCAAGCGGGCCAGGATTTTGAGCCAACGGAGCGGCCAGTAATTGTTTTCGTCCTTGAGGTCTTTCAGATTCCAGTCAGGGGGTACGCAGATGAAAAGCTCCGCCCGCTCCCACCGGTGTTCCGCAAGGGCCTCAGGCACATTCATCCTGCGCGCTCCCATGCCGTGAGTGACAAGCGTGTAATAAGGGCGCTCCGCCGTGGGTTCGCACATGTAAATATCCAGATGAATATCCGGCGAGACAATCTCATGAAAGACACCGTCGCCATCACCGAAGTGTTTAGCAATATGGGCGTCCACGGCGTTCCAGTCTGCTTCGTCATAGACTTCCGGGCGGGAACTGCCGCCGCCGGAACCGGCCTTCCCCGCGTCGTCTTTTTTCTTTTTGCCAAAACCGAAAAGTCCCATATCACACGCTCCTTCTTATTCCGTAATTTCGTAATTCCGTAATAGTGATAATTTCGACTAACCGGCGCGGAATCCTTTTATCAGGAAATTGAGGTGATAAGGGCGGCGTTGGCGCCTTTGCCGGCGACTTTACGAGCCGCTGACCATCAGGTTCGGGCCGGATTTTTCCAGCGAATATACCGTATCGGCGGCCCCCATGGTGGAGAGACGGTGGGAGACCAGGGCGACGGCGCGTCCGGCCCCTTCTTCCCGCAGGGCCTTCAGGATGACGCCCTCATTCAGACTGTCCAGGTTGCTGGTCGGCTCGTCCAGAAGCAGGAGGGGGGCGTCGTGGAGAAAAGCGCGGGCCAGCCCGATCCGCTGCCGCTCGCCCCCGGAGAGAGTGGCGCCCAGCTCGCCGACAAGCGTGTCGTAGCCCGCCGGCAGAGAAACGACAAAATCATGCAAAGCGGCTTTTTTCGCCGCGGCGATCATCTCATCCTTGGAAGCGCCCGGCCGCCCGATCAGAATATTGGCCGCGATGCTGGCGTGAAACAGGTCGGTGCTCTGGGTCATAAAACTCTCCATTCGCCGCAGATGAGCGGTATCGATCCGGTTGACGTCCAGACCGGAGATAAAGACCGTGTTGTCCGGCGGCTGCCAGAAGCGCATGAGCAGCTTTAAAAAGGTTGATTTTCCGGCGCCGCTCCGGCCGGTGAGACCGGTGATCCGCCCTTTGACCAGCGAAACGGACAGATCGCGCAAAACCTCCTCCCCGTCATAGGCAAAACTGAGATTCCGGCTCTCCGCCCCTTGAAAAACCGGGGTTGCGCCGCCTGTGATCTCCGGAGTTTCCGGTTCTTCCTCCAGCAAGGCGAGGACGCGCCGGCCGGAAGCCAGGACGCCGGGCAGAGCGCCGGCCAGATCCGCCAGGGCCAGAGTAGGGCCGAAAGAAGAAAGAATGGCGGCGACGGGGATGATCAGACCGTCAATGCCGATCAGCCCTTTTTGCCGGAGCAGACAGCCGGCGCTCAGGGCGAGCAGAGAAAAAACCGTGACCAAAAAACCGGAGAGCGCCCCGGCGGCGCTTTCCCGCCGGTTGAGTTTTCCGCGCAAAGCGTCCGTTTCCTCCGTGCGGCGGCCGATATCTTTTTTTCTTTCCCCGGCGCGCCCGAATTGGAGTAATTCGGATAAACCGCGCAGACTGTCAAGGTAAAAAGTGGAAAATTTTCCCGTTAAGTCCCGCAGGCGGGACTGCTCTTCCCGCGCCGCCCGCCCCGCCAGAAAGGGCAAAACCCCGCCCACCGCGAAATGGCCGCTCAGCGCGATCAGGGCGAACAGCGGGTGATAAGCGCCGACGAACAGAGCTATGACCGCCGAGGTCAGCGCGGCTATCGCCACCGGGGAAATCGTGTGAGCGTAAAAAACTTCCAGCAATTCTATATCGGCGGTCAGGGTCGCGATAAGCCCGCCCCGCCCCTTGCCTTCCAGTTTGGCTGGACATAGGCGGCGTAAGGCGGCGAAAACTTTTTCTCTGATGCGCGCCAGCAGCTTGAAGGCGAGATAGTGGTTGCATATCTGCTCCCCATAGCGGAAGATTCCGCGGGCGAGACCGCAGAGAAGCGACAGGCCCAACAGAGCGGCCGGATAATCCAGGGGGGGAATGGGGCGGTTGTTCAGCCCCGCCGTGAGCAGGAGGGCCTGAACCCCGAAAACAGTGACGGCGACGGCGCAGAGATTGCCGAGCGCCCCCAAGGCCGCGGCCAGGGCCGTGAATCCCCGCAGCGGCCCGATGAGCAGGAGAAGTTTGACTACAACCTTCAAGGCAGCCACCTCTTTTTGCCATAATTTTCCAGTCTGTCCTGTTCCTGATACAGTTGCGCGTACAGTCCGCGGCGGGTCAGCAGTTCGGCGTGATTGCCGGTTTCGGCGACGCGCCCGTCCGCCAGCAGATAAATCCGGGCGCAGACGGCCAGATTCGCCAGCCGGTGCGAGATCAGCAGCACCGACTTATCGGCCGCCAGGCTCCGCGCCGCCGCCATGACGGCTTCTTCGCTTTCCGCGTCGATATTGGAAGTGGCTTCGTCGAAAATATATACGTCGCTGTCGCGCAGGATGGCCCTGGCTATGCGCAGACGCTGCCTTTGCCCGCCCGAAAGGTTGACCCCTCTTTCGGTCACGGCGGTCGCCAGGCCGTCGCCGGCGGCGAAAAAATCCCACAGGCGGACGGCGCGCAAAGCTTGGATCATCTGGGCTTCCGTTGCCTGCGGCTCGGCGAGTTTCAGATTGTCCGCCACCGTGCCGGCAAAAATATAGCCTTCGTGTTCGACCAGCGTGACCCGGCTTTGCAAGCTGGCGCGGGCGATATGGCGCAGTTCCGCCCCGCCGACGGCGACGCTGCCCCCATAGCCGCGGCGCCGGCCGGCGAGCAGGGCGGCCACCGTACTTTTGCCGCTGCCGGAGACGCCGGCCAGAGCCGTCAGGCCGCGGGCCGGCACGGTTAAGTTAACGTCGCGCAGCACCGGCCGCTCGCCGCCGGGGTAGGTGAAAGACAGTCCCTTGATCTCCACCGGCAGGCGGCCGGCGGGCAGGTTTTCCCCGCCGTCTTCCGGCGGCGTCAGGCTGAGAACCTGAAATATCCGCTCCCCGGCGGATA
>JAIRRL010000208.1 GCA_031255985.1 Gracilibacteraceae bacterium | reverse complement strand
CACCTTACGGACATTCACATGATTTCTTGTTTTTTATTGTAGAAGCGTGTCCGTAAGGTACTAAAGCGGACTGACGTCCGCAACCCAAAACTTGGGGCATGTCAGTCCGCTTTAGTTTTATCGTATGATCCACGCTGCGCGCGCCGCGCCGGAAAAATCTCAACCCGAAAGAATGTGGCGGCAATGAACAACGAACCGATACTGCAAATCAAAGACCTATTGAAGCAAAGCGGGGACGCGGTGATTTTTCCCGCCTTCAGCCTGCAAATTTTCGCGGGGCAATCGCTCGCGATATATTCCAGCCTCAATGTCCGCCGGGCGCTGCTGGGTATGCTGTCCGGGGAAACGGCGATTGCGGCCGGGGAGATAATCCTCGGGCAAAGCAGGTTTTCCCCGCGCAAATCGGCCTATCATCCGGCGATGGGGATACTGTTTGCGGAAGAGGCGGTTTACGAGCGCCTGAACGTAAATGACCATTTCAAATTTTTCAGGCGGCTCTACGGCTCACAGAGCCTTATCGACGATTTACTGCATACCGTCCGCCTGGAAGGAAAAAATTGGAGGAACCGACCCAGAATGTCGACGCCGAGACTAAGAGTATTTTTTACCAATTAATTGAAAATTTACAACAAAACGGTAAATGCGCGCTGATTTTGACCGAAAATCTGAAAAGCGCGATCGCTTTGGCTGATCGGGCCTATCATCTGGACGAGAAGGGCCTGCGCGCCGTCAAGACCGCCGCCGGGGAAACCGCCGACCGGGCAACCGCCGCCGGAGAAAGCCCGGCCCCGGAGGCGGAACCTTTCCGGGCCTGTTCACGCTGGCGGAAACCGAGGCCCGCCTGAAACCGAGGCCCGCCTGAAACCATACGGCTTTTTCCGCTGCCATCGCTCGTATATTGTAAATCTGCAGAAAGTGCGCGAAATAATTACCTGGACGCGGAACAGCTACGGTTTGATTTTGGACGACGACGGGACGATCTCGAAAAAAACGGCGCGGCATGAGCGCGGCATGAGCGCTGTATGAGCGCGGCCCTATTGCCCGCGTGACCTTGTAGCGCCCGCCGCCTTTTTATGTTATGATTACTCAAGGCGACCGTTACGCCAAAATCCACGGTCAGGGAGTTGAGTTTTCGTGCGTGAACCGCCGGCGCGGCTTGTTTTACTCGTCGCTTTCATCATTTTTTTGGGCCTGCCGCCCCTCGCCTATCTGCTCACGGCGGATCAGAGTTTTTCCGAAACGGAAAACCGCTATCTGGCCCAATTGCCCGCATGGCGCCCGGCCCGCCTCCTGGACGGCTCGCTGGCGCTGGCTTTGGAATCGTACCTGGCCGATCAGTTTCCGGGCCGCTCCTTCTGGGTGCGCGTCAAGGCCGCGGCCGACGCCGGTTTGGGAAAAAGGGACGTCGGCGGCGCTTATATCGGCGCGGCCGGCCGCCTGTTTGAAAAAAAAGAACCGCCGCCGCCGGCGCTGCTGCGGGAAAACATCGCCCATATGGCGGCAATGGCGGAAACCAGCGGCCTGCCCTGCGTTTTCCTGCCTGTTTACAGCGCTGCGGCTATTTACCCGGAATACACGCCCCCCTTCGCGCCGCTTTTGGACGAACGCCGCCTGATGCGCGAACTGGCGGCCGCCCTGCCGCCCGCCGTCGCCGTAGTCGATTCCTGGAAAAATTTGACAGCAGTCCGGACGGAAGATCTGTATTTCCGTACAGATCACCACTGGACGCAAACAGGCGCTTATCACGCCTTCCTGGCCCTGGCGGCGCGCGGCGGCTGGACGCCGGAAGACTGGCAGCCGCGCGATCCGGGCGCGCCGCCTTTTTTCGGCGCTCTCTACGCCCGCGCCCCGCTGCCCTGGCTGGACGGCGACAAATTTCTGCTCTGGGAAGACGCTGCCCTGACCGGCGTGGACATCAGTTTTGCCGACACGAGGGAAACCGCAACCTCCCCGTACATTTACGCTAATTTAAAGAAAAAAGATCTGTATACGGTATTTCTCGACGGCAACCACGGGGAGACGGTCATCCGCACCCAAGCCGGTTCCGGGCGGCGCCTGCTCATGCTGAAGGACTCCTTCGCCCATGCGCTGACGCCTTTTTTGCTGCCCTATTACGACGAGATCACGATGATCGATCTGCGTTATTATCGCTCGCCGGTCAGCGCCCTTTTGGAAAAAGGCGGCTTCACGGAAATTTATTTTATCTACAATATCGCCTGGTTCGCCGAAGACGCAAATTTTAAGCTGGTCAGCGAATAAACCCCCGCCCGGCCCGCTTCATATTTTATGTTTTTCCAGCCAATGGCGGCGAATGATGCTGATATTTTGAAAAATCCGCGTCCCAAAGGCTACGACCGCGGCCAGATACAGATCGACGCCCACCCGGTCGCCGATATAGGCCAGCCCCACCGCCGCGAGCATGTTTACCACAAAACCGCTTAAAAAAATGGAGTTGTCAAAATGATCCTCCTGGTAAGCCCGGATTCCGCCCATGATGGCGTCCAGAGCGACCAACAGGGCGACGGAACAGTATTTGGTATAATCGGGCGGAATGGTTACCGGGCTGAGTACGCCTATGACGAGACCCAGCGCTAAACCGCAAAGCGGCAGCAAAAGCATGTTCATGGCCCTACTCCGTCAACTGCGAGACTTTCTTTGGCGCGGGCGTCCCGGCCAAAGGTCAGGCTGAATGGAATCCGTTACCGCTTCATTGTACACGCTGAGGGCGAAATTGTAAATGAAATTTCAAAGAGACGCCGTCAAGTTTTTTTCTTGACGCGCCCTTTGGCGGGATGATATACTGTAAAAAAAGGACTGGTTTTACTTTTATTGAGGGAAATGGGGAAAATGAAAACCTACAGTAAAACCACCATATATGTGGCGGTTATAGCAATGGCGCTATTGATTGCGGGACTGCAACCGCTGGCGAAAGCTTACCTTTCTATCACAAGGATCTGCGACAGACTGACGCAAACCAGTCTCATTCTTAACGGACATATAGCCTGCATCTCTTTTTCCGGAGAAAACTGGCAGGAAAACATGAACCTCGTTCGGGAGGAACTTGCCGGAAGTAACGATGATTTTTTGGGAATTTATCCATATCCAGATCTTGAAATGTTCACCGAAATATATCGTGAGAGCGAATTGATCAGTAGCTATGGGTTTGTCACGTTTGAATACAACCCGGGCCTGGAGGCTTTGCAATTGATTGAATTAAAAGAAGGGGAACTCTTCGCTTTTCGAGAATATGACGCTACGGAAGAATTGCCTGTTATCGTCACGGAAAACTCGCCTTTGCGCGTAGGCGACAAACTGATTTTGCACCGCTGGGCGGGGATGCCGCGTGAAGCGGTCAAGCGGACGGCGGTGGTCGCCGCCATAGCTTACGATAATATTGCCGTACCTTTTGCCACTCAGGGATTTGGCAGAGAATTTTACAAAGAAACAGCAGATGCTTTCACGGTTTATTTGCCGGAGGGGCATGGCATGTACAGAAATGCGCCCGACAGATACGCTAAGGTAAACGCATACGCCTTGTTCAAGAGCCAGCCATCTCAATCCGACATTGAAATTGTTGGACAGTACGGCATATGGGACGATATGGAAATGATGATGGAGGTTCTTGGCGGCGACGAACTAATTGAATATATCAACAGAAGAATCCCTGTTTACTTGATTCCGTTTATCTGCTGCTCTCTGGCGGGCGCCATGTTGATAGTGTTCCTGCTGTTTGGTTTCTTTAAAAATATATACCATACAGTTGGAAAATAATGCACAGATAATCAGTCTATATTGCACGTTTTGATTTCTTGCGATATAATTGTATTTGGCAAATAACGCTCATAGAATACTGGAACGAGGCGCAAAATGCGGTTAAGCTATAAGAAATTATGGAAGTTGATGTGGCGCTGACAGAGAATAGCGGAAATCAACGTTCTTATGGAACGCTTTGGGCAGACCATGGAAAAATTTAAGATTGTCCTCGCTTTGTGGTGCGTTTGTTTGTTGTGTTCATTCTTTCTGATTGCCTGCGGTTCCACTGGAGTCCCCGATGAAACGGCAACGCTGTCGCCTACGGAAACTTATCTCCAAGCCACATCGGACGAAGACTTGGTCAAGTATTTTGATAAGGCAACGGAGATTCGTGACAAGGGGTGGAATTTCGGTTTTTCCAACCCGGCTGATATAGATTCAAATGAACTTTTCCGCTTCGCTAATCTGTCGGGCGATACAGAATTATTATTGTCTTGGTATAACGCGTCTGAACAGATGTACTACATTCCGGTCTCGGACATCACCGGGATATTAGACAGGTACCTGGAAGGCTATGTATTTAATCCGGGTGAGGTCAAGTACGCCGACTATAACCCAAAAGACGAGGTTCTTGTGGCACGCGCGCTCGGTTTTGGACGCCCCGGCGAATTCAGCTTCCTTGTCCAAAAATCGGCGGTTGACCGGGATACGGTTCTGGTGCGCTTACGAAGTACTATGGAAGGATTCGATGATTTTTATGCCGAGGTAACGGCGAGGATTACGGAAACCGGGCCTAAGTTCTTAAGCTGCCGGCAAATTGAAAGTATCGAACAACTTCAGGCAGAGGAAGAAGTCTCGCTTTTGCGCAACATCGCTTTCTATAAATCCTTGTCGGACGATGAACTTACACACAAAATTGCTTCAGACTTAGACCTGTTTTGAGAAATTTGGATTCGATCCTGGACAAATTGAAGAATATGATCAAGCGACAGATACCATTCGCGTCAATACCATATCGGGCTTCGGCGGTAATAATTACCCTATACTTGAAAACAAATCGTTTGATCAGGATCGACTAGCTATGAAGGTTGCGTACTATGATGAACGATATGAAAAGATATTGTACACTAAAACATATACTGTCAGATTCACTTCTGAAGGATTTGTGTATTTGTCTATTTCACGTGCAGATGTTCATTAAAAATTATT
>JAIRRL010000035.1 GCA_031255985.1 Gracilibacteraceae bacterium | reverse complement strand
TATAAACCGCCGCCTTTGCCACTCATGCACGATGTCGGGGGAAACTTCACCGCTATTAAGGCGCGTCACTGAAAAAGGTTTGTCCGGAGACCGATCCTGGAATTTATCCGCCAATTTCCCTTCAATTATGTGCCTGGCCGCGTCAAAAAGCTCCCAAAACTCAGTTTCACCTTTATGTTTTTCTTCATAACTCACGCGATAATTGATCTTGAAGCTGTTAATCTGACTGAGCGCCCTGTAGGTGCCCTGATACGCCGAGGCAAAATCACTTAACCCGTTAGACTGCGGCTGCCCGCATTTTATCTGACTGGACTGCAAATTCATCGTCTGCACTGTCTCGTACCTCATACTTAAGCCCTCCTTATTTTATTGCGATCTAAAGCTTCTATAAAATACATTATATCAAATATTTTACTTGATTCAAGAAGGAAAAGTATTGTCTGGGCAAGGAAAATAAAGCCCGACAGGAATAAAGCGAACCGACGCGCCTGAATTCGAGGCGGCGTCAGTCCGCTTTATCGCGCTGGCAATCGCAGAATCAAAAATACACGCTGATTACGCCGTCCGTTGTGTAAGAGCCGGCGCCCGCTGAATTTATGATATTTTCCAGTTTAACAAAGAGGCGGCCGCCGATATTGTACAAGGAAATGTTTTGCGCCGTCCCGTCCAAAGTCACGGAGAGGGACGCCGGTTTCGCCGGGACGGAAGAATTTTGCACCAACTGGTTGGAGATATATGGATAATTCTCTATTTTCAGACGGGAATTCTTGATATCCGCCGCCGATACGGATTTGGCGAACATGGCCGGATTATAGTTTTCTTCCTCAGGCGCAGGACCGCTCCAACCCTTGAGACCGCGGTAAATATAATAGGCGGCCTGCAGATCGGCGTCGCTTTTCAGGGCGTAGCGATAGGTGTTCGCGCCCGGAGCGGGATTGTCGTAATCGTCCATGCGCGAATCGATATGATACCAATCGCCGCCGTAGCGCACCGTGTTCCAGTTATGCGCCACTTCATGCGTGTTTCGCATCAGGCCGGTTTCCAGACCGAGCAGCTGGGCCAGTTCGGCAAAATGATACATATGGGGCGTGCAGTTTTCAAAATTGCGCCCGTTGCCGTTGGCTATCGCGTCGCTGTAAAACGGCTTTGTCGCGTCGATTTTAGGGTTGTGGTAATCCCATTGCAGATGCTGGCCCATAAAATCATGAAGCATGATGATTTTTTGCAGCTCCGCCTTTTTCGCGTCGCCGCGGTCGATAAGGCTGTCATAATACAGCAGTTGATTGACCGTGTCTATATAAGCGGCGCTATCCCCGGCGGGCGTGGGACGGTTGGCTTCGGGGACGCCGCCCAAGGAATCATGTTGGAAATATATGGAATATACGCTCCATTCCTCATCGTCATAACGATGATTGCCGCCGCAGTACAAAGATTCAGTGCCATAAAGCCGCCAGGCGCGCAGAGCTTTCTCCAGGGCGCTGTTGACATCCAGAATCGCGTTTTTGGGCATCGCATACATAAAAGTCGTGCTGTACCCGTCTCCCGCCAAAGCGGCGGCTTGCTCCGGGGACAGCGCGGATCTCTGCCGTTCATCCGCCAGATGTCGCCCTAAAAATACGTTGAACAAGAAGTCCAATTCACGCTGGGTGCGCGCCCCGTAGCGTTCCTGAACGGGGGCGCCGTATGGGTCGGTCTGATCCCCCGCCAGCCGCAGTTTGTCCAGATTCAGGCTCCGCGCCTCGCTCGCCAGAGTAACGGCGCTATCTGTGACGACGGCGTTCAGGCCCAGGTACGGCGCGATCTGATCTAATTGGGCGTAGAGGGCGTTTTCATTCGTCAGAAAATACTGCGCAACGTCAAGGGTTTCTTCATTGATTTGGATGCGATAAGCGGCGTAACGGGCGCTGTCGTCCGCCCAAACAGCCGCCGGGGCCGTTGTCAGAAGCAGCGCCAGCGCCAAAAGCAGGGCCGCAGTTTTT
Source organism: Gracilibacteraceae bacterium (assembly GCA_031255985.1). Taxonomy (GTDB): domain Bacteria; phylum Bacillota; class Desulfitobacteriia; order Desulfitobacteriales; family Syntrophobotulaceae; genus JAIRRL01. Next base: position 572 of record JAIRRL010000035.1, on the reverse strand, counting down.
AGGGTCAGTTTTTTCACGTCGAAGTCCTCCTTGAATTTTTGTTCCTATGTTCCGCGTGGTTATAGGGGCGGGACGCCGAGTGCGGCGTCCCCTAAGTCCGGGGCGGCGGGACGCCGCCCCAGTGGTATCCATGGGATCCATGAGATCCGGATTCTCAGTTCTCACTTCGCCCCGCCAAATGCGTACACCTTAGTCTCGGCGGTTATGGCCCCGAAGTCCACGCCGGCGGGGTCGTTACCCGGCGTGAGGACGATGGCGGCTTTGGTCTGGGCGGCCAGGGCCGAGCCGGTGAGGGCGTCCACCAAAGTATTGCCGTCCGCCGTATAGATATTCGTGTACTCGAAGGCCAGGGCGGCGCGGATGGCCTTGTTGGTGTCATAGCGGTTCGGGCCGTAAAGCCGCGTCGCTCCGGTCACGTCGCGCACCAAGGTCGGGCCGCCCAAAATATAGGTTTGGCCGCCGTTCGCGCCGCTCACAGTGCCGTCCGGGTTCGCGATCTGAATGGCGTAGCCGTTCGCGGCGGCGAAGGAGGCGGCGCTCACCGCGTCGGCGATGGCGTTATAACCCACGAT
>JAIRRL010000005.1 GCA_031255985.1 Gracilibacteraceae bacterium | reverse complement strand
AAGGGAAAAGCCCCGTTGTACATTTTAGAGGCTCGCCTGGGCAAAGATTATGTTTGGGGCGAGGCGGCGGATGAAATCATGGATCCCGAATATACCAAGGCTGTGGCTGAGAGCGATATTAAACCGGTGTCCAGGCCGGAAGTCGATATTGTCCGGCTTGAGGCGGGCGAGGAATTTATTTTCAAAGTCAAGGTATTTGTCCGCCCGGAGGTGGAACTGGGCGAATATAAAAATCTGGGGATTGCCGAACCGGAAACGCTGGTGACGGAAGAGGCGCTGACAGAGGAACTGGAAGCAAGGCGGCGAAGGCACGCCAAATTGATTAACGTTGAAGAGGGCGCGCTTGAGGACGGCGACACGGCGAACCTGGCTTATACGGGCGCTGTCGATGGGGAGCCGCTGTCGCAAGGCAATGTTACCGAGCTGGAGTTGAAAATCGGCGAAGAAGGGGAGACTAATTGGCCCGGTCTGGCCGAGCAGGTAAAAGGCATGGTTATCGGCGAGGAAAAAGAGGTGTCCGTCGCCCTTCCCGCCGAGTATCAGGAGACGGCTTTTGCCGGCCGGGAAGCCGTATTGAAACTCAAGGCCCTTGGGGCCACGCGAATGGAACTGCTGCCGCTGGATGATGAATTCGCCAAGGACGTGAGCGAGTTTGACACCCTGGAGGAGTATAAAGAAGAAATACGCCAAAACATGCTGGCGGAAGCGCAGATTAAAAACCGCGACAATTGGCGGAATGAAATACTGAAAAAAGCGGTGGACAACGTGGATTTGCCGGATATTCCCCCCAGCATGATTGAGTTAAAAATAGAAGAAATGCTGGCGGATTTTGAGATGTGGGCATATTCCCAGGGATTTGGCCGGCAAACTAATCAGACGACGCTCGCAGCCCTCCGGCAGGAATACGCGAAGTCCGCTCCTTGGCAGGTCAAGGTCGATCTGGTTTATGAGGCGATAGCCAAGCAGGAAGGATTTCAGTTCGGTGAGAAAGAAGTGGACGCTTGGCTGGCGAAACGTTACGGCGACAGGGCGGAAGAAGCCAAACAGATGCTTCAGGCCCAGGGCAGTCTGGACAACTATATAAGCGGCCTGGAAAGAGAAGAGGCCAAAACATTCGTACTCCGGGCCAACAATTTCCCGGTGGAGGAGGAAGACGAAGAGTTTGCGGAAACGGAACCGGAGCCGGGAACGGCGACAGAACCGGAGCCGGAAATGGAACCGGTAAACCCGGAGGTCGCCGGGACGGCGGCGGCGGGAGCGGAGACCGCTGAAACGGCGGAAGAGGGGTGAGAGCGTGACTCAGTATATAAACGAGAAGGAACCGCTGCAATGTTCATTTTGCGGGAAAACCCAGGAGCAGGTCAAAAAACTGGTGGCCGGGCCGGGCGTTTACATTTGTGAGGAATGTATCGCTCTGTGCAATGAAATCGTAGCGGAAGAATTACAGTCCAATCAGGATTTCAATTCCCAGGCTATACCCAAACCGCGGGAAATCAAGGAGATACTTGATCAATATGTTGTAGGGCAGGAGATGGCGAAAAAATCGCTGTCGGTCGCCGTATATAATCATTATAAGCGGATAAACGCCGGCGCGAAAATCGACGACGTTGAACTGCAAAAATCAAATATTGTCATGCTTGGCCCTACCGGCTCCGGCAAAACTTTGCTGGCGGCCACTTTGGCCAAAATTCTCAACGTTCCTTTCGCCATCGCGGACGCGACTTCGCTCACGGAGGCGGGATACGTTGGTGAGGATGTGGAAAACATCCTGCTGAAATTGATTCAGGCCGCCGGTTTTGAAACAGACCGGGCGCAGCGCGGTATAATTTATATCGATGAAATCGACAAGATAGCGCGCAAAACGGAAAATCCTTCCATTACGCGGGATGTTTCCGGCGAGGGCGTGCAGCAGGCGCTGCTGAAAATTATCGAGGGGACGGTCGCCAGCGTGCCGCCGCAGGGCGGGCGCAAGCATCCGCACCAGGAATTTATCCAGATTGACACGACAAACGTGCTTTTTATTGTCGGCGGCTCGTTTGACGGCATTGAAAAGATAATCCAGAACCGGACGGGGAAAAAAGTAATCGGTTTTGGGGCGGAGGTCAAGGGGCGTTCGGAGCAGAAACTGGGCGAACTTTTACGGCAGACGCTGCCGGAAGACTTGCTGAAATTCGGCTTGATTCCGGAATTTGTCGGCAGGCTGCCTATTATCGTCAGCCTGGAAGAATTGGATGAGGACTCTCTGATCGAAATTCTCGTCAAACCCCGCAACGCTCTGGTCAAACAATACCAGAAGCTGTTTGAGATCGACGGCGTCGCTCTGGAATTCAAAGAAGACGCTCTCCGGGCGGTAGCCAAGGAGGCAATCCGGCGCAATACCGGCGCGCGCGGCTTGCGTTCCATCCTTGAGGATATCATGCTGAATGTCATGTACGACATTCCGGAGCGTCAGGATGTGACGAAATGCGTTATTACCAAAGATTCCGTGCTGCGGAAACTGGAGCCGGAGCTGCTTCCCGCGGATTTAGCCATGCGCAAGGGAGTGCCGGCCTGACGTCAGCGGCGGTGAGCTGAAATGTTTTGGCGGCAGTCTTGGCGCTTATGGCGGGAACAGGCTGGGTCATATTTTTGGGTCGCCTGTTTTATTTTCGTCGCCTTTTTTGCGGCCGGAGCGGGAGCCGCCGTCTCCTATCCGGATTTAGCCGAGAATATTTTCGGCATAATCGCTCAAAATTTTGCTGATAAGGGTCTCCTGGACGCTGAACCTGTCGCGCAGGCTTGGATAATTTTTGCCAACAATCTCACGGTCAGCGCCTTTTTGCTTGTATTTGGCTTTATTCCACTCCTTTTTTTACCATATATTATTATTGGTCTGAACGGGCTGACGGCCGGTCTCGTCATCGCCGCGGCCCCTATGCCGGAGTCGGGCGGACGCTTTTTGTTCGCGGCGGCCGGCTTGTTGCCGCACGGTATCTTCGAGTTGCCGGCGCTGTTCATCGCGGCCAGCCTGGGTTCATATTGCTGCGCCTGTTTAACGGGCGGTCTTATGAGCAAATTGAGATCTAAGGCCGCCAAGCCGGAAAAACTGCGCTTAGGGGCGCGGGAAACGGCGCTTTTTACGGTGAAAATTTTTTTGTTGCTTGTTTTACCGCTGCTTTTTGTCGCGGCAGTGGCTGAAATCTGGCTCACGCCGCTGGTGATGAAGGCGGTGCTGTAAAATGAGGGAGGTTCTTATGCCGGAAATAATCCTCGCGGTTCTGCCTTTACGGGAAGTGGTGGTTTTCCCGCATATGCTGGCGCATCTTGACGTTGGCCGGGAAAAATCCGTCACGGCGATTGAAGCGGCCCTGGCGGCGGAAAAACGGATTCTGCTTTTGACCCAAAACGACGGTGACAAGGATGATCCGCAAAGCGAAGATCTATACGACGTGGGCACGGTGGCGGAAATAAGGCAGACTTTGCGCCTGCCCGGCGGAGCTATGCGGATTCTGGTGGAGGGGCTATACCGGGGCAAGGTTTTGCGGATCAGCACAGGTAACGTATATTTCTCCGCCGGCGTCGTCCCCGCGCCCGACGAGCGGGCGTGGCCGCAGGAGATCGAACCGCTGGCCCATAGCGTTCGCGGCAGGTTTGAGGAATTGGGGCGGCAAAGCAAAAAAATTTCCGCGGAACAGACCGGCGCCGTGGCCGCGACCAGAGAACCCGGCCGCATGGCGGATTTAATCGCGACTCATCTTAATTTGAAAACCGAAGAAAAACAGCGCGTTCTGGCGGCGCTGGATGTAGCCTCCCGCTTGGAGCGCGTGGCGGAACTTATAATGCGCGAGATGGAAATAATTGAAGTCGAGCGGCGCATCAGTCTGCGCGTGCGCCGGCAGATGGAAAAGACGCAAAAAGACTATTACTTACGGGAACAGATCAAATCCATCCAGAAAGAACTGGGGGAAAGAGACGAACGTCAGTCGGAAGCGGAAGAATACCGCGGGAAGATCAAGAACGCCCGCCTTTCGTCTCAGGCGGAAGAACAGGCGCTGAAAGAAGTGGAGCGGCTAGAGAAAATGCCGCTGGCTTCGGCGGAAGGCACGGTCTCCCGCACTTATATCGACTGGCTCCTGGCCGCGCCCTGGGAGAAAACGACGGCGGATCGAAAAGACTTGGCTCGTTGCGCCCGCATCCTGGATGAGGATCATTACGGCTTGACCAAGGTCAAGGAGAGAATCGTGGAGTTTTTGGCCGTGCGGCGTTTGGCGCCGGCCAGCCACGGCCCGATAATCTGTTTGGTCGGGCCGCCGGGGGCGGGCAAAACTTCCTTGGCCCGGTCGATTGCCCGCGCCCTGGGGCGGGAATTCGTTCGCGTTTCTCTCGGCGGCATCCGGGATGAAGCGGAAATACGCGGACACCGGCGCACGTATATCGGAGCGCTGCCGGGTCGCGTTATTCAGGGAATGCGCCGCGCCGGCGTCCGCAATCCCGTTTTTTTGTTTGATGAAATAGATAAAATGCAGGTGGATTTTCGCGGCGATCCGGCCGCCGCTCTGCTGGAAGCGCTGGATCCGGAGCAGAACGTCGCTTTTACCGATCATTATCTGGAAGTGCCTTTCGATCTCTCCCAGGTTATTTTTATCACCACGGCCAACACAGCGGACACCATCCCCGCGCCTTTGCTTGACCGCATGGAAATCATCCGCCTCAGCGGCTATACGGAAAATGAAAAAATGGAAATCGCCGCCCGGCATCTGGCGCCAAAACAATTGAAAGAACACGGGCTCAGCCGGCGAAAAATAACTTTTTCCCCGGAAGCGCTCTTGACCGTTATCCGTGAATATACGCGCGAGGCGGGCGTGCGAAGCCTGGAGCGGGAGCTGGCGCATATACTGCGGAAAATAGCGGTCAAGCTTCTGCGCCGGGAACGTTTTGCGCCGGCCATTGTTATGGAGACGGTGCGGGAGATATTGGGGCCGCCGCCCTATCGGCTTGATCAGGCGGCTTCCGCCCCGGAAATCGGCCTGGCCGCCGGCCTGGCCTACACTCAGGTCGGCGGCGAGATACTCTTTATTGAGGCGACGCCGTTGAGAGGGGAGGGGAAACTCGTATTGACCGGCAAGTTGGGCGAAGTGATGCAGGAGTCGGCGCAGGCCGGTTGGACTTATGTGCGGGCGCGCGCGGCTTCGCTTGGAATAGAGCCGGATTTTTATGAACATACTGACGTGCATATCCATGTGCCGGAGGGCGCGACTCCGAAAGACGGCCCCTCGGCGGGCGTCACTATGGTGACGGCGATGGCTTCCGCCCTGGCCCGGCGGCCTGTGCGCCAGGATTTAGCCATGACGGGGGAAATAACCCTCCGGGGCAAAGTGCTGCCTATAGGCGGCGTGAAGGAAAAAGTGCTGGCGGCGCGGCGGGCGGGAATAAAAACGGTACTCTTGCCAAGGAAAAATGAGAAAGACCTGGAGGAAATCCCGGCGGAAATACGGCAGGAAATGGAATTTATTTTGGTGGAGCGGGTGGAGGAGGCGCTGACGGCGGCCCTCGCGCCGGAAGCGCCTGAGCCGGGAACGCCAATGCTCGGTGATTTCGCCTCCTTTAGTTCGCCGGCGGCAGCGCCGTTTGAGCACGGGTCGGTTTTGTGAGACCGGCGTGATAATACGGCAGGCGGAATTTTTGATCTCAGCCGTACGCCCGGCCCAGTATCCCCCTCCCATTTTGCCGGAAATCGCTGTATGCGGGCGCTCGAACGCGGGCAAATCAACCCTCGTCAACAAACTCTTGCAACGGAAGTCGCTGGCAAAAACAGGTAAAACGCCCGGTAAAACCAGACTCATCAATTTTTTTGCCGTAAACGGGCAATGGTATCTGGTGGATTTGCCGGGCTATGGGTTTGCCAAAGTTTCCCATGCAATGCGGGCGGAGTGGGGGAAAATGATGGCTTTATATTTCGCCGAACGAAAAAACTTGCGCGGCGTCGTCCAATTGGTCGATATCCGCCATAAACCGACGGACGGCGATCTGACCATGCTTAATATGTTGCGGGAAAGAGGCGTTCCCGCTCTGGTTGTGGCCACCAAAGCCGATAAGATCGCCCGCGGCGCCAGAACGCGGCAATTGCGCCTTCTGGCTCAAACTCTCGCGATTGAAGACTATAAGCTGATCCTGCCCTTTTCCGCTTTGGACGGCACGGGCCAGGCGGAATTGAGGGCGGAAATAAGCGCTTTGACGGAACCGGAGTGAAATAATTATAAAATCGGCGCCAGCAGGCGGCTGATGGATTCTTTGAACATAATAAAAGGGGAGCGGCGGCGATAGCCGTCCAAGGTGAGTTCGTCGCTGGCGGCAATGTCTTTGATGAAAGCCGCCTGCAAGGCTTTAGCCGTGGGTACGTCATAGATGAAAGCGTTTACCTCGTAATTAAGGCGGAAGCTGCGGATATCGAAATTAGCCGTGCCGACGGAAGCGATGCGGTCGTCCACGACAATCGTTTTGGAATGGAGGAAGCCTCCCTTATATACATAGGCTTTGACTCCTGATTGCAGCAGATCGCCCACAAAAGAGCAGGTGGCCCAGTAAACGAAAGGATGATCCGGTTTGCAGGGGATCATCAAATTGACGTCTATGCCGGAGAGCGCGGCAATAGCCAAAGATTCGCTGATGCTTTCGTCTGGAATAAAATAGGGAGTTTGTATATAAATGGATTTTTTAGCCGCGTGAATCATCTTGACGAAGCCCAGCTTTATATCCTCATGTTCGCGATCCGGCCCGCAGGAAACGATCTGAACGCCGGAAGCGGCGCCGTCCTGCGGCTGGGGATAATAGCGCTCGCTCACAGGCAGTTTTTCACGCGCCGCCAACAGCCAGTCCTGAAAAAATCGGGTTTGCAGATCATGCACCGCGCTGCCCCGGATGCGCAGATGGGTGTCCCGCCAATAACCCATACTTTTTTTCAGTCCCAGGTATTCGTTGCCGACGTTAAATCCGCCCACATAACCGGTTTGTCCGTCGATGACCACGATTTTCCGGTGGTTGCGGTAATTGAGCTTCAAGTTAATAAAAGTGAAAAATGAGGGGAAAAACCGGGCCACATGTCCGCCGGCCCGTTTTAAACGAGCCAGTTCCCGCCTGGGCATCGCGTTGCCGATGGCGTCCACGAGCAGCCGCACCTCGACCCCCTCCTGCGCTTTTCTGATCAGCAGATCAAGCAGACCGCGCCCCAACTCGTCTTTTTTCAGGATATAGTAAAGCACATGGACATGATCGCGCGCCGTCCGGATCTGGCCGAACAAATCGTTGAATTTCGCCCGGCCGTCCGTAAAAACGCGCAGTTCGTTGTCTTGGGAGTAAAGCGCCCGGCTTTGTACCTGTAAAAACTGTATGATGTCGCGGTACGGCTCCAGGCGGGAATCGCGAAAGATTTTGCCGCCTTCATGCAAGCGGCGGATTGACTGCAGCAGATCCAGGTTGCGCTGCCGGTAATCTTCGTCCCGCTCCGCGAAAGCGAAGGACTTGCGCCGCAGGATATTCTGGGCCAGAAAAAAATACAGAATCGCGCCCACGCCGGGCAGAACAAAGAGGGTGAGCAGCCAGACCAAGGTAGACGTCGGTTTTTTCCGCTCCAGGAATACTATCATTATGGTAAACAATAAATTTATTAAATAGGCGAAGGTCAAAAGACGCGCGCCCACCTCAGCCCAGTTTATCTGCTGCATAGGTCAGACTCCGGCTTCTCCGGGGACGGAAAGCCGCTGTAATTCCGCTTCCAGCTCATCCAGCAGCGTCCGGATTTCGTTTATTTTCACTTGCAGTTCCTCAGGGCTGACATAGGCGCCGCCGCCCGGATCGCCGCCGCTCGGCGGAGTTGTTGTTCCCTCCCCGCCGCCGGGCGGGCTGCCGCCGCTGCCTTCACCGCTCTCCACGCCGCTTTCGCCCCCGCCGGTCGCCGGGCCGAACAGAGCCGCCAACGCCTCGTCCACGGTATCCGTCATTACCACTTCGTCTTTATAGGCGGTGATCACCCGCCGCATTTCCGGGATGCTGCCCGACGACGTAGACTGGAGATACACAGGCTCAATGAAGAGGAAACTTCCGGCGATAGGCAGCGCCAGCAAATTTCCGCGGATAACCTGCGAACCCTGTTGGTTCCACAACGTCAGCTGGGGCGAAATGATCGGATCCTGATCAATGCGCGATTCTATCTGCAAAGGGCCGTAAGTTTCAATATTCTTGGGCAGTTTATACAGTAGAATTTCACCGTAATTATCCCCGTCCATCCGGGCCGCCAGCCATGCGATCATATTATTGCGGGCGTTCGTCTCGCTGGAAGCGGGGGTAAACGGCTGAATCAGGACAAATTCCTCATCTGTCTCCTCCGGCAGCTTCATGATGACATAGTAGGGATCGACGTTGATCGGCGCCGACAGGTAAACCTCTTTGGCCACTTCCCACATATCCTCTTTATTGTACAGTACGATAGGATTTGTCATGTGAAAAGTATTGAGCATATCCGTCTGAATTCGGAACATCGTTTCCGGATAACGCAAATGTGTGCGCAGAGAATCGGAAATTTCCGACAAGGGGCGGAAAACCCCTGGGAATATTTTACTGTAAGTGTTCAACAGCGGATCTTCCGGGTCAACCACGTAATAGTCCACCGTGCCGTGGTAAGCGTCCACCACGGCCTTGACGGAATTGCGGATATAGTTGAAGCCGCTGGCGCCGTACTGCACCCCATAAGGGATGGTGGCGGCGGTGGTGTAGCCGTCGATGATCCATTTAATGCGGCCTTCGTCGATCACCGCGTATGCGTCCGGATCAAACCAGAGGAAAGGGGTCAGTTTGCGCACCCGTTCCATGATATTGCGGTACAGCAGCATCTTGCTTTCCGCGGTCACATCTCCCGACAGGAAGAAACGCAGCGTCGTCTGATTGAAGGAGAGCATCAGTTTGTTGAAAAAGGTAAAAGGTATGCCGGTACTGCCGGCATACATATTTTCAGCGTTGTCGTTCTCCCGCGGATAGTCGAATTCCATATATTTACTATTGGCGATCACCCAATGGTTGGTCAGCTCGCCGAAATACACCCGCGGTTCCGGCAGCGCCAGTTCCGGGAATTCGCTCTGGGGCGGGATATTGTTGATGGCAAACGAGGGCAGACCCTGGGAAGTGACCTCGTTGGCGAAAGAAGCGGCGGCGCCGAAGCCGTGCGTATATTTCAGCCGCGTATTGACAAAGGTGCTGGTGTCCAGATCCGCGACGCTCAATTCGCGCACGGAAAGCATTACCTGGCGGTAATCCCCGTTTATGGTATAGCGATCCAGATCTATATCGTTAAATTTATAATACTGGCGGATGCCTTGTTTCTGCCCGTATATCTGCTTCATCGGCCGGGGATCGTTCAGGCGCACATTATCGATTATGGCTTTTTCATTTTCCAGAGCTTCCGGCGTGATATCGGCGGTTCCGGTGTAGTCGCGCTCTTCGATTTTATCCAGGCCGTAAGCGAAGCGGGTCATTTTGATTTCATTCTCTATATACGGCGTTTCCTTTTGCAGTTCATTAGGCACGACCACCAGCGCCTGCACCGCGGAAGGCAGAAGGCCGGCGCCGATAAAATAAACGGAGAGCAAAATCACAGGCGCGAAAAGCAGAGGGCGAAAGTCGCGCCGGATCAGAGTCAACAGAGAAGCCGCGGTGGCGAGGACGCTGAGAACGATGAGCAGCCGGATGACCGGTAAAGTAAAGTTTATCTGGGCGTAACCGGCGCCGACCACATTGCCCTGCTGGGAATAAAACAGGCTGTACATTTGGAGGAAAAAACCGAAAGCCGCCAGCGCGTAGACGACGGCGCACAGGATGCACAGGTGTTTTTTCGCCGACCGGTCAACCTGAACGGCGTTTTTCTGCCAAACCCTTGCGCTGCGCAGAGAGATAAACCCGGTGAGCCCGTAAAACACGGCGGTACACGCAGCCAGGAGGAGCAGGGGCGGGAAAAAGGCGTTATACACGGTTTGGAGGAAGGGGAGACGAAAGACGAAAAAGCTGAGATCACGGCCGAAAACCGGATCGGCGTAGTGAAAATCCGAAGCGTTCATGAAGGACAATACGTCAAGCCAGCCGGTCAGGCCGGCGGCCGCGCTGAAAGCGACGCTCAAAAGAGCGGCAATGATCAGGAGCAAAACCGTCAGGCGGCGCGGCGACAGACCTCTGGGGCGAAACTGAGCGAGTATCGCCTGGAGGCGCGGATTTTGCAGATGCGGCCCCACTTTTTCCTGGTAAAAAGCGGCAATAGCGTGGCGGACGGAGAGGAAAGTAGTCGCGATGATAAGAAAAAGCAGGACGCCGTTGACGACCTGGATGACCAGTTTGCTGATCAGCGGCACCCAAAAAAGACTTACATACCCCAAATCCTTGAACCACAGCCAGTCTGTATAAAAACCGCTCAAGGCAAAGAGACCGACAAAGATAACTATAATCAACAGGATAATTTTAGTAAGCAATTTCATGTTTGAGAATTTTCCTTTCGGCAGCAAATTAATTGTCAGCCCGGATATTGATTATTCGCTTTCCCAGGGGGAAAATCCTCTTTTCCATGCGCGATAAGCGGAGCCGCGCCGTTTTTTTATGTAAGGGCGAACCTGCCGGTTCGCCCGCCGGTTCAAGCGAAATACCGCTGCAGCAAGCCCTGAAAAGCCTGCCCGTGGCGAGCTTCGTCCTTGCACATTTCGTGAACCGTGTCGTGGATGGCGTCCAGGCCGAGTTTTTTGGCAAGAGTCGCCATTTCTTTCTTGCCGGCGCAAGCTCCGTATTCCGCTTCGACGCGCAAACTCAGATTTTTTTTCGTGGAATCCGTGACGACTTCGCCGAGCAATTCGCCGAATTTGGCGGCGTGTTCCGCTTCTTCCCAGGCGATGCGTTTATAGGCTTCCGCTACTTCCGGGAAACCCTCGCGGTCGGCGACGCGGCTCATGGCGAGATACATGCCCACTTCCGTGCATTCTCCCTGAAAATGCGCCCGCAAATCATCAAGCAATTTCTGGTCAATGCCTTTGGCCACGCCGACCACATGCTGATCCGCCCAGTTCAGTTCGCCTTCCGCCGCCCGGTTGAATTTTTCCCGGCCGGCCTTGCACTGGGGACATGATTCCGGCGCTTCCGGTCCCTCGTGTACGTAACCGCAGACTGAGCACACCCATTTTGTCATTTTCAGAACCTCCTTTAGACGGATTATTTTTATAGAACCATTCTAAAGCTCTTTTCTTTATTTGGCAAGAGTTTTTTAAGCGAACAGGGAAAATTTTTCCCAAGCCGCGTTTATTCAGGGCCGAGGCGGCCCATGCCTGCCAGCATATTAGAAATAAATCTCATATTAGATGTAATTTTCCATCCACTGGCGGTCACAAAGACTTGACACCTTTGTTTTACTTAGGGTATAATGATTTTTGTTTGCTAACAACGCGGGAAAGTCCGGCGGGGGATTGTTAACATCTTATAGTAACATAACCGGAGCTTCCGCCCCACAAAAATGTATTACATGAAGGAGTGTCGCCGTGAAAAGAACTTATCAGCCCAAATCGCACCGGCATAAAAAAGTACATGGTTTTTTGCGGAGAATGAAAAGCGCGAACGGCCGGCGGGTATTGAGACGCCGCCGCGCCAAAGGCCGTTATAAGATAGCGGTTTGAGCGGCCGATGCTGAAAAAAGACTTGCGTCTCAACAGGGCAGGTCAGTATCAGTTTGTGTTTCGAGTCGGCCGAAGTTGCGTGACCCGGTATATCGCCGCCTATGTGGTGAAACAGGAAACGACAAAAATCGGGGTTATCGCTTCGAAGAAGACAGGCGGCGCCGTGCGCCGCAACAGAGCAAAGCGGCTGATGCGCGAAGCGGCGCGCCGCTTGCTTCCCCGGATAAAGGAAAATTTTCACATGATTCTGATTGCCAGAAAACCAATTGTCAAAGCTACAAGCGCCGAAGTGGAGCAGTCTGTTCTTTATGTGTTGCGGAAAACGGGCGTCAGATATGAGCGGCAATAATATCGGCCAGAAATTTCTTTTCGCTTTGATCCGTTTTTACCAAGCGGCGGTATCGCCTTATTTTGGCCGCAATTGCCGTTTCCATCCGACTTGTTCGGAGTATGCCCTGCAAGCCATAGCGAAATATGGTTCTTTCCGGGGGTCGCTCAAAGCTTTTATGCGGATTTGCAGGTGCCACCCGTTTCACCGGGGCGGTTTTGATCCGTTGCGATGATGAGTCCCGCTGAATTCTGTTAGGAGGACGCGAATGTTCAACGCGGTCATTAGTGGATGCACCGATGCGATGGCTTCCTTTATGATGTTGCTGTTTCAGCTGACGTCGGCGGTGGGACTGCCCTATTACGGCGTAGTTATCATCATTTTTACGATCGTCGTCAAAATAATTCTCTTTCCCTTGACTTGGAAGCAAACAAAATCAATGCGTCGCATGGCGGAAGTTCAGCCTAAATTGCAGGAACTGCAGAAAAAATTCGCCCATGATAAGCAAAAACTCAATCAGAAAATAATGGATTTATACAACAAAGAAAATGTTAATCCATATTCAGGCTGTTTGCCGATCCTGGTGCAGCTGCCGATATTATGGATTTTTTATAATGTGCTGAGAACTTTCAATTATGGCGACGGCGCCAGCGCCTGGTTTTTAGGCTATCACCTGCCCGCGGTATACGGGTTTAACGATTTTTTGCACTGGCCGTTGCCCATTTTGGTCGGTATTTCCGCTTATGCTTCCACTAAAATTTCCATGGCGATAAACAAGCCGCCGGCTCCGCCCGCAACCCCAGGCAAGAAAAAGAATAAGCCGCTGCCGCCTCCGCCTAATCCGGCGGAAAAAACCCAGAAAATGATGCTTGTTTTTATGCCGATTTTTCTTGCCTACATTTCATTTAGCCTGCCGTCCGGCATGAGTCTGTATTTTGTGACGATGAACCTTGTTTCCGGCTTGCAAAGTTATTACATCAACAGAACGCTGAGACGGGAAACGGAGCGGCGGGCGGCGGGAGCATCCGTCCAGGCCGCCGGCAAACGCGAAAAAGCCGAAGAATGGTCTGAAGACGAAGCCGGGAAAGAAAATCAGCCCCAGAAAATGAAGATGAAAAACCCCAAGTTGAAGGAAAGTAAAACTCCAAGCAAGTCATAATCTAAGGAGAGGGCGTCTGGCATATGAAAACCGCAGAAAAATCTGCCCGCACGGTTGAGGACGCAATTGCCGCCTGTTTAGCCGAATTAGGCGGTGTCAGCGAGGAAAATGTTGAGATAGAAATACTGGAGGAAGCAGGCAAAGGGTTATTCGGACTGTTTGGCGGCCGGCAGGCGCGGGTGCGCGTGACCGTGCCGGAAAACGGCGGCGGCGCCATGCCGGAAAGTATGGTCGCCGCTGCGGCGGAAGGCATTGCTAGCGTCGGCGCGGACGACAAAGAGGAAACAGTAAAAAGGTGGAAAAAGCCGACGGCGGAGAGCGATAAACTTTCACCGGAGGAAAAAACCGCCCTGAATACGCGCCAGGCGGAGATCGCGCAGGATTTACTCGAAAAAATACTGGCGGAGATGGCGGTAGAAGCGGATATGGAGATTTTCTACCGGGAAGACAACGCGCGAATTATGATAACCGGCGAGGACATAGGCGTCCTGATCGGCCGGCGGGGCGAGACCATGGACGCTCTGCAGTTTTTGCTTAATCTGGCCGTGTCGCGGCAAACAGGGATGCGTTCCAGGATTTTCCTGGATATAGCGGGCTACAGGCAGCGACGCGAGGAAACGTTGATAAATCTGGCCCGGCGTTTGGCGGAAAAAGTCAAACGCACAAACAGTCGTGTGACTTTGGAGCCAATGCCGCCCAGGGAAAGGCGCATTATCCACCTTGCCCTGCAGGGTGATTGGAAACTGACCACATTCAGCGAAGGGGACGAGCCAAACCGCCGCGTCGTCATAGCGCCAAAACGGCGCGCGGATTAAGCAGACGGAACTGTCATGAACGACGAGGAGCGAACTATTGTGGCGCTGGCCACGCCGGCCGGCGAGAGCGCTATCCATGTTATTCGCCTGAGCGGGCGGGAGGCGGCCGGGATTGTCGCCGCTTGTTTTACGCCGCTCAACCCGGAGCGCTGGGCTGAAAGCGACGGTTTTACTTTGCATTTGGGGCGGTTTCACGACGGCGCCGCGGAAGTGGATCAGGTACTAATAGGGAAAATGCCGTCGCCGGCTTCTTTCACCGGTGAAGATGTCTATGAGATCAATTGTCACGGCGGCATGCTTACCGCTCAGCGCGTCGTGACCGCTTGTCTGCGGGCGGGCGCGGCGGCGGCCGAACCGGGAGAGTTCACCTTACGCGCATTTTTGAACGGAAAATTGGATCTGGTGCAGGCGGAAGCGATAAACGACCTGATCCGCGCGCGGACAGAGATGTCGGCGGCGCTGGCGCTGGCGCAATTGAGCGGCGGCCTCTCCGCCGCCCTGCGGGAAATCCGCCAGGAAATACTTGATATATTAGCCAATATTGAGGCCGGGATTGATTTTCCCGAAGAGGAAACCGATCCGCTGGCGCGGACGGAGTTGCTGCACCGGCTGACGATTATAAAAGGACACGCTCTGGATTTGTTGGCCGGCAGCCGCACGGGCCGCGTGATCCGCGAAGGGCTTTCCACCGTCATCGCCGGCAAGCCGAATGTTGGCAAATCCAGTCTCCTTAACGCCCTGCTCCGGGAAGAGCGGGCGATCGTCACCGATATTCCCGGAACGACACGGGACGAAATTCATGAATATGTTACGGTCGGCGATATTTTACTTCATCTGATAGATACAGCCGGCTTGCGGGAAAGCGAGGATCCGGTGGAAAAACTGGGGATCGAGCGAACCTGGAAAGCCCTGAATCTGGCCGATGTGGTACTTCTGCTCCTGGATGTGCGGGACGCGCAGCGCGGCGAATTATCCGCGGAAGAACGGATGGTTTTGACGGAATACGCCGGCAAAGTCATAGTTTTGCTGAATAAGACGGATCTGCTCCCGGACGGTGAATACCGGCCGCCGCTGGCATTGCAGACAGAAGGACTTAGCTTGATACCGTTTTCTGTAAAAACGCAGCGCGGTATGGACGAATTGGCGCTGGATCTGAAAGAGCGGGTGTTGGCCGGGAAAGCGGCGGTGAGCGCCGAACCGCGTCTGGCTAACGTCCGGCAGATTAATGCCCTGGAGAACTCGCTCCGTTCCCTGGAAAAAGCGGAAGAAGCCATGCAGGCTTCCGCGCCGCTGGATCTGATTTCGATTGATATCCGCGCCGCCTTGGAGGAAATGTCGCAAATTACAGGGGACGCGGCGGAAGAGGATTTGCTGACCTGTATATTCTCCCGTTTTTGCGTCGGTAAATAAAACGTGAACGCCAATAAAC
The DNA here is from genome assembly GCA_031255985.1 of Gracilibacteraceae bacterium. GTDB lineage: Bacteria > Bacillota > Desulfitobacteriia > Desulfitobacteriales > Syntrophobotulaceae > JAIRRL01. The sequence continues at coordinate 2,627 of JAIRRL010000005.1, read as the reverse complement.
CCGTTGAATATAACGCCGGCCATTTTGATGTAATCGTAGTCGGAGCGGGACACGCCGGTTGCGAGGCGGCGCTGGCGGCGGCGCGTCTCGGCTGCCATACGGCGCTGCTAACTTTGAATGTGGGGCGGGTAGCGGCTATGCCCTGCAATCCTTCTGTCGGCGGCCCCGCCAAAGGGCATTTAGTGAGGGAGATCGACGCCCTGGGCGGCGTGATGGGGCAAGCGGCGGACAGAACCTCGCTGCAAGCCCGGATGTTGAACACGGGTAAAGGGCCGGCTGTGCAGGCTTTGCGCGTTCAGGCCGATAAAGCGGCTTACAGCCGCGAGATGCGCCGTCTCTTGTTCGCGACTCCGAATTTGCGCCTGTATCAGGGAATGGCGGAGCGGCTGCTCATTGCCGGCGGCGCGGCCGCCGGGATAGTGACGCGCACCGGAGCCCGTTTTACCGCTCCTAATGTCGTTTTGACCAGCGGCACCTATTTGCGCGGTCGCATCATAGTCGGCGAGGCCCTGTACGCCGGCGGACCGGACGGGGAGCAGACGGCCTTAACTTTAGCGGATGATTTGCGCGCCTGGGGTTTTAAGCTGGGGCGCTTCAAAACCGGCACTCCGCCCCGCCTGACCCGCCGAAGCGTGGATTTCACCCGCTGGATTCCTCAAACGGGCGACGCGGCGCGGCGCGCGTTTTCTTTTTTGCCGCAGCCAAGTATTTTTTGGGGCGACGATCCGCGCCGGCAGGAAATGTGCTGGCTTGGTTACACTAATGAGCGGACGCACGAAATTATTCGCGCCAATCTGCACCGCGCCCCCATGTATACCGGCGTAGTGGAGGGGGTGGGGCCCCGTTATTGTCCCTCGATCGAAGATAAGGTGGTGCGGTTCCCTGCTCGCGCGGCGCACCAGATTTTCCTGGAACCGGAAGGGTATAAAAGCGACGAGTTATACGCGGCCGGAATTTCGACGAGCCTGCCGGAAGAAATTCAGGTGCTGCTGGTGCGGAGCGTCGCCGGTCTGGAACAGGCGGAATTACTTAAACCGGGTTACGCGATTGAATACGATTATATTTTACCGCGCCAGCTGACGCCGGCGATGGCGGTAAAAGATTGCGCCGGCCTGTTCAGCGCCGGTCAGCTCAACGGAACTTCCGGTTATGAGGAAGCGGCGGCTCAGGGGTTGCTGGCCGGAATCAACGCGGCCCGGCGGCTGCGGGGGACGCCGCCTTTTATTCCGGGACGGGCGGACGGTTATATCGGCGTGCTGGCGGACGATCTGGTGAACAAGGAGTTGCTGGAACCGTACCGGCTGCTGACCGCGCGAGCGGAATACCGGCTGCTGCTGCGCCAGGATAACGCGGACGCGCGCTTGACGCCGCTGGGGCGGCAAATCGGCCTGGTGAGCGAAGAGCGCTGGCGTGTTTTTCAGGCTAAAATGGAGCGGCGGGAAGCGGTGCTGGCGCGTTGGGAGCGGCAGCGGTTTTCCCCGCGAGATGAAAATATGCGCGCCGTTCTGACGGCGGCGGGAACAGCCTTGCCGGCCGGCGGCGTCAGCGCGGCGGAACTGATCAAGCGGCCGGAAATCACGGCGAAGGAAATCTTGGCTTTGATGCCGGATTTGCCGGATTTGCCGGCGGACGAGCTGGAGGAAGCGGCCACGCTGATAAAATACGCCGGTTATATTTCTCAACAGGAACTGGCCCTGGCCAGAGCGCAAAAAAAGGAACGGCGGCTTTTGCCGGACGATCTGAATTACGCCGGGATCACCGGTCTGGCCCATGAAGCCCGGCAGCGGCTGCAAGAAGTTCGCCCCCGCAACCTCGGTCAGGCGGCGCGCGTCAGCGGCGTAACGCCGGCGGATATAGCCGCCCTGCTCGTTTATTTGGAGCGGCGGCGGCGGCAAACGGAAACGGCGAAAGCAGATTGACCGGCAATCAAACTTGCAATTTATAATTAATCCGGCCGGCAGTAAAAAAACCGTTTGCAAATCAGGCGGGAATAGGTTATAGTATAGGCGGAAGGTCAGGGAAGGTCATAAAGTCAAAAAAGGTCAAATGAAACGGAGTGATTGGCAATGGCTAATCTGGCGGACAAAATCGAGCGTTACCTGAAAGACATGTTAGGGCAGACGGCGGAAGGGTTCGTCGTCCTGCAGCGGGGAACGCTGGCGCATATTTTTTCTTGCGCGCCGTCCCAGATTAATTATGTGCTGACAACCCGCTTCACTGTTGAGCGGGGCTATTTGGTGGAGAGCAGGCGCGGCGGCGGCGGCTATCTGCGCATTGTGCGGCTCGGACTGGATACGGAGGGTAATTTCCGGCGCGTTATGTCGGAATTGATTGGCGATGAGCTGACGCCGGACAGATGCCGCCATATTATCGCCCATCTGGAGGAGGAGGAGATTCTGACTGAGAGAGAATGCGCTCTGCTCAGAAGCGTCATGGCCGAAAACACCTTGGCGCTTTTCGCGGCGCATCCTCAGCGTTTACGCGCGGCGCTGCTCAAGGAGGTTCTCACGACTATCTGCCGGGACGATCTGAATCCGGATGAATGAATTGAGGTGAATCAAATGCTTTGCCAAAATTGCCAAAAAAAGGAAGCGATGGTGCGCGTGACAAAAATTGAGAACGGGCAG
>JAIRRL010000171.1 GCA_031255985.1 Gracilibacteraceae bacterium | reverse complement strand
TCTGGCTCAAATATCTCTTGAGCTACTTTTTCGATGACCGGCCACATCGTAACTGATGAGGCGTGCTGACTCCAAAGCAAACCTAAACGTTTCCCCTTGATAACTCCATTCAGCTTGCGAATCGTTTTGCCTTTTGGAGCTTCGTAGATTTCAGCCAGCGGATTCAGTACTTTCATTTTCATGTCCTCCCTGTTCATTCCGTTATTGCACTTGTTCTGCGTAAAACATTTCTTTATCATGATTCTATATGTCACTGAATATAAAATCAAATTGAAATTTTCTATCTGTTTTTGACATTCTATTGATTTAAGAAATAGGCGGCCTGATCACAAGTGTAATATGTATTTTTCAAGTTCTTCGAACAATTGGCGGGGGTGACGGGGCGAAGCAGGAAAACCCCGGCCTGAGGCGAAATAGTCCCTCAGTGGCAAAGGCAAAAAAAGGGCGGCGGCGCCGCCCTTTTTTGCCGGCGGAAAGGAGGACAGAGCCGGTGAAAATAGTTGTCCTGGACGGACACGCGGAAAATCCGGGCGACCTGAGCTGGGAAGGCTTCGCCCGCCAGGGGGATCTGACGGTCTATGACCTGACTGATCCGGGGGACGAGGCCCTGATTCAGGCCAGGATCGGCGACGCCGAGATCATTTTGGTCAACAAAACCCCCATCAGCGCGGCCACCATCGCGGCCTGCCCGCAATTGCGCTATATCGGCGTTCTGGCGACAGGGTACGACGTGGTGGACGTCAAAGCCGCCAAGGCCGGCGGCGTCACCGTCGCCAACACCCCGGCCTACGGCACGGAAACAGTCGCCCAGTTCGCCATGGCCCTTTTGCTGGAGATTTGCTGCCGGGCGGGTCATCACGCGGCGGAGGTCAGAAAAGGGCGCTGGGCGGAAGCGGGCGAATTCTGCTTCTGGGATTATCCCCTGATGGAGTTGGCGGGCAAAACCATGGGCATCGTCGGTTTTGGGCGCATCGGGCGCGGCGTCGGCAAGCTGGCTCACGCTTTCGGGATGAGGATATTGGCCTGCGACGCTTTTCCGGTTCAAAACCCGGCGCCTTATGTCCGCGTCGCCGGTCTGGAGGAAATTTACGCCGAAGCGGACGTGATCTCGCTCCACTGCAACCTGACCCCCGCCAACAAAGGCATGATCAACCTTGGCAGCATTGAGCGCATGAAGGACGGAGTCATAATATTAAACAATTCCCGCGGCGCTTTGATCAACGAACCCGATCTGGCCGCAGCGCTAAACAGCGGCAAGGTGTACGCCGCCGGCCTGGACGTGGTGGCGGTGGAGCCGGTGCGCCCGGATAACCCGCTGCTCGCGGCCAAAAACTGCCTTATAACCCCGCACATTTCCTGGGCGACCAAAGAATCACGCCAGCGCCTGATGGATATAGCCGTCCGCAACCTGGAGCAATACTTGGCCGGGCGGCCGGAGAACGCGGTCTGACGGTTTTGGGGAGGTTGGGAGGTAGGGAAGCAGGGAGGTAGCCGGCGTGACAATCATACTGTTGGCGTTCACCGCCGTATTCCCCATTTTCATTTACCTGGCCGTCGGCTTCGGCGCCAGGGTTACGGGCGTCTGGAACGACCAAACAGTAGCCGGCGTGAATAAATTTATTTACAGCATAATCATGCCGATTATGCTGTTTGAAAATACGCGGGTTATGGATCTGGGCGCCAGCCCGAACATCGGCATGGCAATATATGGAAACGTATGTTTGGCGGGCTGTTTTTTATGCGGTCTGGCGTTCGCTTTGCTGACCGAAAAGGATAACAGCCGCAAAGGCGTCATGATTCAGGGCTTTTTGCGCGGGAGTCTGCTCATCTTCGGCGTGCCGGTGATTCAGACGCTGCGGGCGGGCGCCGGGCTGGACGACGCGATTCTTTTGATCACGGCGACGACGCCGGCGCTCAGTATATTTTCCGTTTTCGGGCTGGAGCTGTTTAAAGGCGGCAAAATCGTCTGGCGCAAAGTGGTGGCGAACACCTTTTTAAACCCGCTGATCATCGGGATTTTGGCGGGCGTATTTTTTGCCCTGACCAGCCTGCCCTATCCCGCGGCGCTCGCCACGGCGTCCTCCGCCCTGAGCAAAGCGGCCGCGCCTCTGGCCCTGATGGTTCTGGGCGGCAGCTTCACCTTCGCTGACGCGAAAAAATACCGGCGCCAGCTGCTGCTCATGGTTCCCGGCAAACTCATTCTGATGCCGCTTATCTGGGTGACCGGCGGCATATTGCTGGGTTTTCGCGGGATGCCGCTCCTTTGCCTGCTGCTGCTGGTCGCTTCCCCCGCGACGGTCACGTCCTACGCCGTCGCCCGCCAATTGGGCGGCGACGCGGAATTGGCGGGCCAGCAAGTGGTCTATACTTCCGCCTTTTCGATCCTGACGATTTTTCTCTGGCTGACTTTATTGATGAGCGTCGGCTTGATTTAGGCCGGTCGGAACCCGCGCCCCCGGCCCCGGCGACCATTCCAGGTCTTCAAAATGCAGAACCGGCGGCGCCGGCAACGAAAACCCCTGTCCTTCGATGAACATTTGCGCTCGCGCCAGTTCTTCCGCCAAATCCTCGCCCATCATCCAATATTTTACTTCTTTGATGGAAGTGCTGACGGTCGTGAGTGAAACTCTCAGCAGCTTGGCGATATCGACCATCCGGCAGCCAAACCGCTTATTCAGCACATAGGCCGTCAGTTTGTGTTCCCGCGTCATTTTTTCTCTCATTTTAACAACGCGCCATCCTTTCCCCGCCTGTCCGGAAAAACATTCAGCTGCAGACCTGCCCGCTTGCCCGCCTGCCTACCCGCTCGCCCCCCGCTCGCCTGCCCGCTGGCCCGCTTAACCGCGCCGGGCCGGCTCTTTTATGCGCGCCATTTTGTCAAGGTAAGGCCGCCGCAGCGACAAGGCGTGAATCCAGGAGCAAAGCGTCGCCACGAGCGCCGCGCTGAGCAGCATGCTTTCAACTGTCGGGTTTTGCAGGGCGCCGGCCGCCGTCGCCCCCACCGTCGCGAGAGTTAAAATAAAACAGAACAGACAATAGAGGCCGCCCACCTTCAGCCAGGCCC
>JAIRRL010000124.1 GCA_031255985.1 Gracilibacteraceae bacterium | reverse complement strand
TAAAGTTCCCATATACTTGGCGTTGGTGATGAAGCGCTTTGTGCCGTTCAGCACATAATAATCACCGTCTCTCGTCGCTGTCGCCGTGATTTGTTTCGGGTCGGAACCCGTCCCCGGTTCGGTAAACGCGAAGGAAAAAATCTCATCGCCGGTTACGCCTTTCGGCAAGCACTCTTTTTTCTGTTCCTCGCTGCCAAAAGTTGCTAGAATAGACATCCCCAATATATGCGCGGACATCAGCATCTGCACCGAAGTGCAAATTCTGGCGATCTGCTCCATTACCAGAACATAGCCGTCGTACCCCACGCCGCCGCCGCCGTATTCTTCCGCGATCGGCAGAGCCATCAGACCCAGTTCGCCCATTTCCAGCAACACTTCTCTGGGAATGGAATGAGTTTCTTCCATTTGCTCCACCAGAGGCGCCAGTCTGGTTTCTGCAAATTCACGCGCCATTTTCTGAATAAGCGACTGTTCTTTTGATAACTTAAAATCCATTCTAATCAAACTCCTATTTCGAAAATTTGTTCCTCTCAGCGGGCGCTCGTCGCCTTTTTCTCGATCAATTCGTCGATTTGCGCCGCCGTATAACCCAGTCCCGTCAATATTTCCCTGGTGTGTTCGCCGAACAACGGCGCGGGCTTCATTTCAAAAGGTTCTTCCTCGGTAAATTGTATATAATCCATGGGCAAATTGATGGTGCGGCCGCTGGGGAAAGTAAACGGCGTCAGATAGCCCGCCTCCTTGGCGTGAACGTTTTCCGACATATCTTTGAAATTCCCCAGCAAAGTAGCCGGGCAATTGGCGCGCAGGCAGCGCTCAATCATTTCGCCTGAATCATACTGACCAAAGAGATCTTCAAAAAGCGCGTGCATATCAGATATATTCTGACGAACGGTAGATATGGTCTGAAAACGCGGATCCTCGATATACTTCTCAATGCCGAACTCTTTGCAGAAGGCCGGCCAGCCCCGCTCAAAACTGATCATATTAATCAGGACAAAATTGCCGTCTTTGCACTTGTAAGGCGAAGCCAACGGCAGCCGTTCCTCTTTTGATTTCGGCAATTTATATCCATAGTACGACGCGCTCACCATATGCAAGGCGGTGTAATACATGGAGACGCCAAATAAGGAGACGTCCACCTGCTCGCCCTTACCGGTTTTTTGGCGGTTAAGCAGACTGAGCAGCAAGCCCATGAAGAGGTTGGAGCCGGTGATATTGTCGCCAACGGTTCCGGGCGGGAGCATAACAAGGTCTTCGCTGCCGTAGCCCCTCTGCCAGCCCGGCCGCGCGAAAAACGCGATGCCGTCAAAACCGGGGTCATTTTTCCAAGGCCCTTTGGTGCCGTAGCCGGTCACCAGGCCATAAATAAGGCGCGGAAACTCATCTTTCAGATCATCGTAAGTTAATTTCAGTTTTTTCAGGGTTTCCAGCTTGAAATTCGTGATCATAATGTCGGCGTCGGCCAACAGTTTAAGGATGATTTCCCTGCCTTCCGGCAATTTAGGATCAACAGCGATTGTTTTTTTATTCGCGTGCGCCCACTGCCAGCAGATATTCTCATCATCAGTCACCGGCATAAGGAAAGTTCTGCCAAACACGCGATACGGATCGTCGTAAATCGGGTCAATCTTAATTACGTCGGCGCCCCACTGCGCCAGTAATTTGCCACAAGAGGCCGAAGCCAAAAAAGTACTCAGCTCTACAACCTTAATTCCCTCTAACCGCTTACTCATAATCAATTAATCCTCCTTCGTTTTTTCAACATCACAGTTAAGTCATTTTCACACTTTTTGATTACATTATCATCCTCAGGCGCCTGGCAACGCGGCGCAGCCGCCTTTGCCTCCCGTTCCGGAACCCCTCCAGCCGCTGCTTGCAGTCAGCCGTATTTTTTCCCACCTCCTTAACGCCATAAAATTTAGCGAGCCTCAGCTAGGGCGTCCAAATCAGCCCCATCGCCTGCCACATGGGTATGCTGGCCGTGAAAGCGATCAGGCAAAGCGCCATATTGAGGAACGAAACCACCCTAAACTCCTTATAAGTTACATATTTATTGCCCCCGGCGACCAAAAAGGCTGGAATCAGCGGATTCTGGTATTCCACATACCAAATCACGCCGCTCATCAGCATTGTAAACAGCAGGACATACATGCTGATGCCGGCCGACTCCACCAGCGGGCCGAATATGGCTACCGTGATGGCCAGCAAGGCGTTGTTGGAAATAATGACCGCCCTCACCACATAAATAAAAATTATGAGAGAGGGAATGAAAACCCAGGCGCTACTCAACATCGGCGCCAAAATGGGTTTCAGGGTAGTTGACAGCCAAGTGCTGACATTGAGAGGGGAAAGAAGGGCGGAGATACTGAGCAGCGCTCCGACAAAGACTACGAGCGGCCAGGCTGTTTTGGTCGTAAAATCCGCCGCCGTATAAAAACCGCACAGAGCGCAAAGACCGACGGCTATCAGAGCAACCGAACCGGCGTCCACGCCGTGAAAGCTTTGCGTGATCCAGGCGGCCAGTGCGAGAATCAAAATGACGCCAGCCTGTTTTTCCGCGACAGTCATGGGGCCGAGAGCTTTGTAAGCGTTCTTGAACGTATCTTTGGCGACTTCTTTCATTTCACCGGCTTTCGGTTTGCAATAAGTCACGCAAAACAAATAAGTTCCCACAACGCAAACTACAAACCAAATTGAACCGGCCAAAAACCAGGAAACCCAGTTAAATCCAGCTTTTGCTTCTTCACTGAAAAAGCCCATGATAATAGCCGGATTACCGGAACCGCTCAAAAATACATTGCCGATGATGTAAGTACACATGAACGTCGCGGTAAACAATCCCAGAGCCGCCCGGCTGCGCTCTTTGATTTCCGCCTGTTCTGTGACTTGCGTCGCCAGCGGGATGAGCAAATTCGTCTTGCCGATGATACTGGAAATTAATGGGCTGACCACTATGCCAGCGGACATCATCGCCAGGACGAGTCCGTTATATGTGGTCGGAAACAAACTCATGATTTTCAGCGCTATACGTTTCATCAAGCCGCTGTTGGCCAGCGCCACCGCCAGCGCAAATACGCCGATAATAAGCCACATCGTTGATTGCCCAAACGCCGAGAACGCCTGCGCGACCGTACAGGCTTTCACCGCCGCCAGCGAACACATTGCCAGAATGGAGGCCACCCAATCAGGCATACTCCGGGTTACCAAAATCATCAAATAAGCCAGGAAAATGCCCATGTAGCGCATAGCTTCCACTGACAGACGAGGGTCTGGATTATCTGCCGTAGGCGGTAATGCCGGTGGGGGAAGGAACGAAACGATAACCGCAACTACAATCGATATTGCCACCCAGATCAATTGTTTTGCTTTCATAAATCAATACTTTTCCTTTCCTCTTCGAGTTAGTTCAGTGCATTGAAACCGCGGAAACCAAAGAACATTCACTGCAGATTACACCACCCCCTGAGTAATAGTAAGAGGACGTCAGACGCCAAGAAAGATGAGAAATGAGCGACTATTTATTCAGCCAATTCTATATATATGCAAAAACTGTGCCAGCTCTAACCGCCTTGTTTTATACATATTTGCTTGCCTGTGTCATGTTTACACTTGACAACATCTTCTGTAAACTGTTGTCAAGTGACAAGGAGACGCAACGCATAATATATACCGGAACATTGCTCATAATATCAACGAATATGTAATCGATTCCGGGGAGCATTACGCTCCGGGCATGAAACGGCGAAACTCATTAACGCTTTTTGCGGTTGCGCTGGGATGCCAATACGGGATTTTCGAGGTTTGGTGCGCTCGGAGGGACTTGAACCCCCACGGTTTCCCGCAAGAACCTAAATCTTGTGCGTCTGCCAGTTCCGCCACGAGCGCGCGCTCTTATTATAGCAACAGCCTCTTTTAAAAGCAACAGGCCCTTTCTAAAAATGTGAAACCTGCTTATTGGTAATATTTTCAAGGCGTGGCATAAAAAAAGCGGCTCCCTGGGGAGCCGCAAATTAAGAAGGAAGAAAAGCTGATACTGCTCCCGGCGCTAACGCCGGCCGCGCAACCTATTAGCGCGCAACAACTTTATGTAATAATTTTAGCTTATGCTAATTCATTTGTCAAGAGCGACAGCGAAAATTTTGAAAAAAATTTTTTTATCAGGCGTCCTTGGTCACAATACCTCAAATGCGCTTCACTGGACGGTGAAACGCCAAAGCCGCGCCTGGTCGGCGGAGGCGGCGTAGGCGACGCCTATGCGCGGCGCGGCGCAAAAAGCGGGCCTAAAGCCGTCGTCCTCCAGCCAGAGCCGCCCGGAGAGGGTGAGATCCTCCCCGTTGAGATCCCGGTCTATGCCCAGCGCCTTGGTTAGTTTGCCGGGGCCGTTATATGGGCCGGCGCCGCGAACCAGCACCGCCGCCGGGAATTCTTCCGGCCCCGTCACCAAGTTGAGCAGCCAGTGGATGCCGTAGCAAAGGTAAATATAGGCAAATCCGCCCCGCCGGTACATGATTTTGGTGCGCTCCGTTTTGCCAAAGCGGGCGTGGCAGGCGCTGTCGGTCTCACCGCTGTAAGCTTCGGTTTCGGTGAGACGCAGGCGCGTTATCTCCCCTTCCCGCTCCCGGCAAAGCAATTTCCCCAAAAACCGGGGAGCGAGACTTTCGGCCGCGCCGGCGTAATCAGCCGCAACCAGCCGCCGCCCGCCGCCGTCAGGTGCAGGCGGCTGTACAATCACACTCTCTCCCAATCGAAGCCGTTCCATACATATTCACCGGCGGGAATGTCGGGACTCAAAGCCGCGCCAGCGTTAATGATCAATTTTCCTCTTTCCGTTATATCTTCCTGATCATGGGATTCGCCCTCGATCCACAACTTTTCCTCCGCCGGCGTGAATTCAATCATAGCCCCGGAGCCGATTTCCACCTCGCCGCCGTCGCTCACTATAATGCGCCCGCCATTGCCTTGCAGGTTAATATTGTCTATCAGCAGCCTGCCGTTCACTTGCAGAACGGCGCCGTTCACCATTTCCACATCGCAGTCCGTGCTGAAAACCGGCCGGGGCACGGGGAAGCCGGTTCCGTCATTGACTATGACCGTGCCGTCTATGAGCCAGTCGGCTTCGTTCACAGTCAAAGCACCGCTCCCGACAGAGAGATAACCGTATTCATCCTGTTCTTCGGAATTGAAACCCACCAGATGATTCTCACCCATGAACAGGCGGCTACCGCCGGCGCAGACAAAACTGGCGCCGTCAAGCCACAGATCCCAGCCGGTCCCGCTGACGCCGCTGCGCAAGACACCGCCCCGATTGACCGTCAGGGTGGGATTGCCGCTGACGGGGCGCTGCACGGTCAGACTGCCGCTAATCGCGAGGTCGGCGGCTATATCGGCGTCATAGCCTGCCGGCAGGACAAGGGCGCCTTTGATTTCCAGCCCGGCGTCCGCTTCGACCAGCAGATGTTTTTCTAAAGCAAAATCGCCGTTAACAACCGACTGGCCGCCGGCGCCGCCGCTGGCAAAAATATATCTGTCCTGCTCCAGCGTCAAAGTCGAAGTCGCGGACAGCTGAAAGCGCGGGAGGCCCAGTCCGCTCACCGACTCCCGCCCGGCCAGATAGAGTTCATCCCCTTCAAACATAGCGGCGTCGGCTTGCAGCAGAACCGTAACGTCGGGATCGCCCCACAGATTGACGCCGGCGTAATTTTTGAGAACACCGCTTGTACCCACTTCAATCTGACCGTCGCCCCGCACAGGGGAGTATTCCTCAAGTTCGCCCAACGTCTGCACATGACCGCCGTTCACCAGGCGCAGCGCGTCGTCTGTATTTATAGTCAAAACCACGTTTTCCTGAACGATCAGACGGCCTGGGTTGGAAACGCTGAGCGCCAGATCTCCGGAAAGATACAGGTGTTTTATCACCGCGACATCGCGGCCGTTGACCTCCATCGCGCTGATCTCACCGCCCGCCGTGATAAAATCAACTCCGTTGCCTCTCAACGCGGAAAAAATATTGTCCGCTACCTCTCCCAGACTATGCCAGACAGCCGAATCCCAGTAATAGACGGCGCCGGAACTGAGACTCAGGCTGCTCACGCTCGCGCCGGCAGCCAAAGCGACGCGGGCGTTTTTCTCCGCCAGGACATTGCCCGCTCCCGCCACGGATTTGCCCGCCGCCACGCTCAGTTTGCCGAATGGGGCTATGGTCAGGGTTTCGTCCGCGTTGACGGACATATTTTCCCGCACCACGCCCGTGCCGGCCAGCTTGACGCTATTGACGGCAAGATCCAGACTGGCCCCAGGTTCCAAATTGATGAGAGCGGCGGCGGCGCCCGTATAAGTCAGCGCCCCCTGCGAGGCCTGGCAGCCGCCTTCCAGCGTGATCCGCGCTTCGTCGCCGTCCAGCCATTCCCAATAATTATTGGCCGCGTCGATTCTGTTGTCATTCAAAACGCCTTCGGCCGCGACGGTCAGATGTCCCGTGATCCTGGCCCCGGCGCCGCTCAGGCTTAAAGCGCCGCCGGCCGCCGTTCTGATTTCACCGCCCAGCATCGCCGTCGCCCCGGTCGCCGCGCGCAAATGCCCGTTTATGGTCAGGAAGGCGTCTCTTTCCGCCCGAAATATGCCGTTAACCGTCAGATCGCCGTCGACGACAGTGACTCCGGCCGCCGTCAGCGACGCGCCCGCCGCGACGGTTCCGCGGTTCAGGTTAAGAGTGCCGAGTACGTCCAGACTCCCGTCAACCGTCAGCGTTCCCAGCGCCGTCAAACTGCCCGCCCCCCCAATCCGCGCCTCGCCGGCGACGTCAATATCTTGGGCTGTGATCACGCCGTTGCCGCCAGTCCGGCCCCCGGCCGCCACAACGAGCCTGCCCGGCGCGTTCACCTCGCCGTTGTTTTCCAGGACGCCGCTCACTGTCAGCTCGCCGCTCACATGCAGAGCGCCCCGCGCCGCCAGCGTCAATGTACCTTTATTTTCCAAATTATCGGCCCTGATCACCCCGCCCTCCAGGATACTGACCCGGCTGCCGGTCTCTATGCTCAGACCGTCGTCAAAAACAACGCTGGAACCGGTGCTGATGACGCCGCCTCCCGCCACTTCCACCGGTTTTTCAAAAACAATGGCGACGGGGGAGCGGACGTTCAAGGTCTCGTTGAATATGGTCAGGGGCGAATCGACCACCACGGCGCTGTAGCCGCTGCCTATATTCTGCGCCTCCAGGATTTCCGGCAAGGAGGACACGATGGCGGTCTGCTGATTTGTATAGCGGGTGGTCAGGACGCTGTTTCCCAGTCCGCTGGCGGCGGTCGTCCTTATCTCCACCCAATGAGTGTTTTCCACCGGTTCCTCGAAGGTCAGAATGTAGCTGCTATTGCTCTTGCTGTTTGGATTAAGACCGGCGACGCTCTTGATGGGCAGCGGCCGCACCGGAGCGTCCGGGCCGGTGAAAGCGACGACGTCGCCCAGATTAAGGCCGGCGCGGGCCGCAGTCAATGTGAGGAGCGCGGTATTGGCGGTGGTAAACTCAAGGCTGCGCAAAACGTTTTGCGGGTTGCCGCTCCCGCTGCCGCCTCCGCCGCCTCCACCGCCGCCACCGCCGATGACCGGGGGCAGGGCGGGATCTCTGGGCGGAGTTCCGCCCAAAGAGACGAGCACGGAATACAATATTTCCTCCGAAGCGGCGGCTGCTCCGCCCAAACCGGTCACGGTCAGCAGCTCCCGCTTCCCGGCCATGCTGCTCTTGATGAAGGAAGCGGTATCAGGGAGTATCGCCGCGTTATCGGTCAGAACTAAGGGCGCGCCGGCGATATAGGCGGATGAGGTCAGCGCGTCCACGAGATGGTTATTGGCGCCGCTGGCGATAAACAGGCCCCGGCTGTAATTCAGTCTGTCCGCGAAAAAACGTAAAACGGCCAGATTGGTGGCGTAGCGATCCCCGCCCCCCAGCCGCACCGGGTCGGGCAAAGAGGTAAAAACGGCGTCGCCCACCGCGCCGTGGCCGCCGATAACATATGCCTGGCTGACGCCGTGTTCATTGATGAAAGAGCGGGCGGCCGCCGGCAGGGCGTCCCGCCCGGCGAGCAAGATCGGCCAGCCGTTCGCCGCGGCTATTGAGGCGATGGATAAAGCGTCCGCGTTGCTGTAAGCCGTCGTTACCACCACTGTGCTTATGCTCTCGGAACGCCGGGCTATTTCCGCCGCTATATTCGCGGCGGTGGCGAAGCGATCCGCCCCGCCCAAAGGGATGGCGCGCGCGCCCATGGCCACCACGGCGTCAACCACCGGCTGACCGATGACGCCGGAACCGCCGGCCAGATATACGTTGCGCGCGCCGAGCCGGCGCAGTTCAGCGGCGGCGGCCTCAGACAGACGGCTGCTCTCGGTTATCAGGATAGGCGCGCCGAGCAGTTTCGCCAGCGGGGCGACGGCCAGCGCGTCCACCAAGCTGGCGTCGGCCCCGGAGGCCAAAACCACGTTTTCCGCGCTCTCCCACCCCGCCTGGGCTATACGGGCCGCCGTCTGATAACGGTCGGCGCCGGCCAGGCGCTCAAGCGAGATGTTGGCCGCGATATTTGCCGCCGCCGCCGGGGCAGGGGCCGCCAGGGCGATTGCCATAAAAAAGAAGGCCGCGCCCAATATCGCCCCCCTCATTTTTTTACTCATGTGTTTCAATTTTGTTCCTCCCGCAATTTAATTTAAAAGGGCTTAATTCAACAATTATTGCCATAATTGTATTATATCATACCCCGCGGGAAATACAAAATAATAGCGAAATAATAGACAAATATTCCGCAGCAAATTGTCCCCGGCGGCGGATTGGGACGGCGGCGCGATTATGTCGCGGACACGTTGCGGATATGGGCGGCGACCTTGACGTCCTCTCTTTTTATATGGTTGATCAGCCAGCCGGCGACGCTTGCGTTAACTTTGCCCACCAAAGCGACGGTCGGGCCTTCCGCCCGCAACTGCTTGGCCAGGTCGGCCACGGTGGCTTTGAATGAATCATGCAGCTTTTTGTGTCTGGTAAAATCTGGATAATTGGACTTCTGCTGTAATTTTTCCTCATCGCCGAAGTGTTTCGCCGTGTATTGCGTGAGAAAGTCAAGCGTTCCGTCCAGCGCGGCCCGGCCTTTTCCGCCGGAGCAGGCGTCCAGTAAATCGTTGATAGCCTTGATCAATTGCTTGTGCTGAGTGTCGATAACCGGATGCCCTGTTTCCATGTCCTTTGACCATTCATACGCAACAGCCATTTTTTCTTCCTCCCATTTTTTCGGCGGCGGGGACTTTATCGCCCGCCAAAGAAATTCTGTTGATATTGAGTAAATAATACTTGAAATATGGTAATTTGTCAATCTTTGCTTGCGGGCCGCCACGCTTGTCCGGGCAAATAAACTTTCAAAAAATGTTAACGCTTCGCCGTTTTTTCCGTATTAACATATGTAACGTTACGGGAAAACAGGACGGAAGGGGAGGAATGATTGCAAACAGACCGGTTTGAGCTTTTGTTTGACACTTACTATGGAAGAATATTCCGGTATGTCCGGTACCGCGTCGGCGATCTCCAGGCCACGGAAGACATCACAAGCGATATTTTTTTGCGCGTCGTCGAAAATTATCACGCCTATTCGGCGGAAAAATCTGCCTTTGAAGTATGGCTTTTTGCGATCGCCCGCAACGCCGTGACGGATCATCACCGCCAAACCTGGCGCAACGGTTCCTGGCTGGCGGCCGCGGTAGACATTGAATCGGCCCGCCCTTCGCCGGAGGACGGCGCAATCGCTGCGGAGCGCCGCGAATATCTGTACCGGGCGCTTGGGGCGCTGCGGGAAAAAGAGCGCCGGCTGATAGCGCTGAAATTCAGTTCTGAAATGAAAAACACGGAAATAGCCGGTTTGCTCGGCATCAGCGCCTCACAAGTGGGAGTCAGGCTGCACCGGACGCTGCGAAAAATCAAAAAAATTATGGAGAGGTTATAAAATGAAGCATGAAGCGAGCCTTGACCGGGAAGCTAACCTTGAGCCGGAAGATGAAAAAATGGCCGAACTCCGCGCGTTGCTGTTAAACGCGGACACCGGCGCGGAAAACAGCCGCGCTCGCGTCCGGGAACGGCTTATGAGGAAACTGGAAAAGCAAATTTTAAATGATGAAGAAAAAGGAGCTATAATCATGCGAAAAAGAAGCAAAAAACCTGTTATAGCGGCGGCGGCCGCCCTCTGTTTAATCGCGACGGCGACGACGGCTTACGCGACCGGGTTCGCTCAGACCGTACTGGAGAGTTTCAAAGTCGGCAATATCGCCGTCGAACGGGTAGACCAGCTTCCTGATTCAAGTCAAACCGCGCCGCGGGAGGAGACCGCCGCCGGCCGGCCGGATGTCTCCGCCCCCCGGAACTTCGCCGCTCTGGCGGATGCGCAAGCGGCGGCCGGCGTTGATTTTCCGGCGCCAAGCGCCGTACCCGGCTATGCGGCGACCGGCTACTCGCTCCACAATTCATTGCTTGAGGCGCAGTATGCGCATGAGAGCGAAAGCGGCCGGAT
This sequence comes from Gracilibacteraceae bacterium, assembly GCA_031255985.1. Lineage (GTDB taxonomy): Bacteria > Bacillota > Desulfitobacteriia > Desulfitobacteriales > Syntrophobotulaceae > JAIRRL01. The sequence goes on along the minus strand of JAIRRL010000124.1, from coordinate 1,948 downwards.
TTATAGTTTGCTCATTTCAAACAGCGAGAATAAAATCCAGACCGCAGACGATATTCGCGCCGTAACCGTCGCCGATACCGCCGTCTATTTCGCCAACGGCATTATACTGTGGGAATACGGCGGTTTCACCTACGAATTGTATCAAATGGGCGGCGAGGATTTTGACGTCGATATAATCGCCATGTTAATTGAAAGCCTGCGATAAAGATTCGCGGCTGCTCCAGGGGGACGCCGCAGAGAGCGTCCCCCCGGATTTTGGCCTTTAAGCCCCAAAATCCGGACATGATTCACATGTTGTCCGCGCCGCCCCGCGGCTCGTCTTTATCCTGAATTCCCAGGTCGTTGCCGAGAATTGAGGCGCGCTGGACGGCGTGTTGGCCGAATCTGTCCCGTATTTTATCTATCGTCTGTTCAAGTCTCTCCGTCCGCTCGTTCCGGCCCGCGCCCGGCTCGTCGAACAGCGAGATCTGCACCATTCCGCCCTCGCTGGCGGAGACGAGGTTCTCCGCTGTAACTCCGAGCATACGAATAGGTTTGACGGCGGGGTCGGGCGCGTCACCGCGGTAAATCGTCCAATGTTTTTCAATCAGTCCGATCGCCGCCGCAGCGAGTTCCGCCGACACGAATGTCGGGGCGGAGAGGGTCGTCTGCCGCATAATGGTTTTTAAATTCGCGTCCTTAATCGTCACCTGCACAGTACGGCATTTTTTTCCCGCCCGGCGCAGACGCGACGCCACGGAATCGGCAAGCGCGGACACGCCGAGACGAATATCGCCGGCCGTCACAAGGTCGCGGCGGAATGTTATATTGTTGCCGATGGACTTCGCTTCCTCCGTTTCGCCGGATCTCGCGACCGGACTGTCGTCCAGCCCGTTGGCGTTGATAAAAAGCCGCGCGCCGAACTTGCCGAACAGCCGGGTCAGCATTTCACGGTCGCTTCCGGCCAGATCCCCAATGCTGCGTATGCCGATTTCAGAGAGTTTTTCCGCTGTTTTTTCGCCGACAAGGAACAAATCAGACACAGGCAGCGGGAACACGATTTGTTTCCAGTTCCCGCGACTGATAACCGTCACCGCGTCCGGCTTTTTATAGTCGCTGCCGAGTTTGGCAAACACCTTATTCCAACTCACGCCGATCGAGATTGTAATGCCGATTTCCCGCCGGACCCGCTCGCGGATGTCGTTCGCCGCGCGGAGGGCGTCGCCGGCAAAGCGTCCCAGACAGCCTGTGAGGTCGAGGAATGACTCATCAAGGCCGAACCGCTGAACCCGGTCGGTGTATCCGTCATAAAGGGCGTTGACCCGCGCGCAGAACTCGCTGTACGCGCCGCGCCGGGGCGGACGCAACACCAGATCCGGGCATTTGCGCTTCGCGCTCCAAACCGTTTCGGCGGTCTGGATTTTGTATCGCTTGGCAAGCTCGTTCTTGGCGAGTATTATCCCGCGCCGGTTTTCCGCGTCGCCCGCAATCGCCATCGGAACGCGCCGCAACTCAGGCGAGAAGGTTTCTTCCACGCTGGCGAAAAAAGAATTGCAGTCACAATGCAGGATTACGCGGTCGGACATAGACTCGCCTCCTTGGGGCAGCAGCCCGTCAGAGAGCGTGTATCCAGGATTCTCACGGTCTGCCTGCCGGCGAAATATATTGCTGTTTTATATCGGTTCGGTTCGCTTAACTCAAAGCGAGCCGTTTTTATCTTCAATAATTTTTATATACCGTTCCAATTCCCCGACCTCGTACCCCGCTAGCAATTCGGCGAGCGCGTCCGGCTCGCGCGGTTCGTTCCCGTAGTAGCTGTCAAAACAGTCGTAATATTTGCGGCGGTCGGCATATTTGATATTGACGGGCAAAAACCCCGCCTTTATCAATTCAAGGTTGATTATCAGCCGTCCCGTTCGCCCGTTGCCGTCGATGAACGGGTGTATACCCTCAAAACGGAGGTGAAATT
>JAIRRL010000092.1 GCA_031255985.1 Gracilibacteraceae bacterium | reverse complement strand
AATCCGGGCGGCACGGAATTCGCCCGCACGGTGACTTGGGGCATTATTTCCGCGACGGATCGTTTCCTTAAATTAGAAGGAGAAGCCAGCTTTAAACTCATCCAAACCGACGCGGCCATCAATCCGGGCAACAGCGGCGGGCCGCTCGTTAATTTTGACGGACAGGTCATTGGGATCAACTCCGCGAAAAATCAGGCTTTTGGCTATGAGGGCATGGGCTTCGCCATTCCGATCTCAGACGCTCTGCCCGTCATAACCCAATTATTGGAAAATGGGCGCGTGCGGCATCCTGCTCTGGAAATCCGGATCGACGAACGCTATAACGAGGCTTACGCCAGTTACAAAGGCTGGCCGCAAGGCTGTTATGTGGCGTCGGTGATCGTCCGGGGCGGCGCGGACCGGGCCGGTATCCGGGAGGGCGACATCATCACCGCAGTAAACGGGGAAAAAGTGGAAAATTCCTTGAAACTGACCCACCGTCTCTTTGAGCGGCGGCCGGGCGATACAGTGGAAGTGGAATATTACCGGGACGGGAAAACCCATACGACAAACGTGGTATTGGGTGAAATAGTGGATGAATGAGTAAGATTTGTATTCTCACCTCGGCGCACCCGCCAGACGACGCCCGCGTCTACCATAAAGAAGCCTGCTCCTTGCGCAAAAAAGGCTATGAGGTGACGTTGATCGCGCCCCTGCCCGCCAGCGCGGCGGCCGAACCCGGAGAAAGCGAACCCGGAGAAATCATCACGGCGGAAGGCGTCCGGCTCCGTTACGCTCCGCCTTATCGCAACCGGAGCGAGCGCTGGCTGCATTTGAGCGTTATTTACCGCATGGCCCTGGCCGAACAGGCGGCTATTTATCATCTGCACGACCCGGATCTTCTCTCTACAGGGCTTAAACTGCTGCGGCAGACCGGGCGGCCGGTGATTTACGACGTGCATGAATATTACGGGGACAGTCTGCGCACCCGTTATTGGGCGCCGGCGCCTCTGCGCGCCCCGCTGGCGGTGACTTTTGACTGGTATGAAAAACAGGCGGCCAAAAGGCTGTCCGCCTGCGTGACGGTCAACGAGCATATGGCCGGCCTTTTTCACGCCGTCAACCCGCGCGGCGCCGTCCTCTATAATTATCCGGCTGCCGCCGCCTTTTCCTTCCCCGCCCCGGCGGCAGCCCCGCCGCGCCTGACGGCTGAAGATCCGCTCATCCTCTATCTCGGCGGCCTGAACCGCGAGCGGGGGCTGGAGGTTATGCTGGAAGCCATGCCGCTGGTCAGGGAAAGATTTCCGCGCGCGCAATGCGTCCTGGCCGGGCCGCTGAACGAAGGAAGTTTGAACGAACGTTACCGTCCGGTCGCCCCTTGGCTGGCGAGAGGGGGGATCCGGCATCTCGGCCGTATCCCTTACGCGGAGACGCCCGCCCTGCTCCGGCGGGCCAATATCGCCCTTGTGCCTTTGCTGGCCACCTTGAACTATACGAAAGCCATTCCGGTAAAACTGATAGAATATATGGCCGCCGGCCTGCCGGTGATCGGATCTGATTTCGGCCATATCCGGCGGATTATAAACGAAAATCGCTGCGGTCTGCTGACGCGGCCGGGCGACCCTGCGGATTTGGCCGCCCGGATTTGCGAACTGATCTCCGAACCGGCGGCGGCGGCGACGGCGGGCCAAAGAGGCTGGGAGGCGTTTCACGCCCGTTATTGCTGGGAACAGGAAGAAATAAAACTGTGGCGGCTCTATGCCGAATTGATCGGAGAACCGTGAGACCGCTCTACCGGCTCCGCCAGTGCTGGAAAGCCATTTTCCCCCGGATCACAGCCGCGGATGCGGCCTGGATCCAGTCGCTCCTGCCACCGGCGGCCCGCGCCCTTTTTCTGCGCATGAATCCGGGCGGGCGGCGGCACGGACTGGACACCGCCCGGATGCTCTCCGCCTGGGAAAACCATATCCGCTCCCGCCTGAGCGCGGCGGAATACAAAGAATTATTGCAGGCGGCCCTTTTGCACGACTGCGGCAAGATACCGTTTCGCCTGACGGTCGGCCAGCGCGCCGCCAGAGTGTTGCTGGAAGCGTTGCCGCCGTCGCCGCGCCTGAACGCGTTGCGCCGCCGGCCGTATGTCGCCCAGGCCCTGACCGCCGCCGCCGCTCACGCCGCCCTGGGAGCGGAAATGGCCGGCCGCGCCGGTCTGAGCCGGGAAGTCCAAACTTTGATCGCCCGGCATCATCAGCCGCAAACGCCAGCGGAACATCTACTGGCCCAGGCCGACGACATTTGCTGACCGCCGCGGCCGTCAAGCGCGATCTTGGGAAGGAGGCGCCGTCATGAAACTCGGAATAGTCCAGATGGCCGTTACTGAAGACAAAGAAGAAAATATCCGGGCGGCGGAGAAGCATATAGCCGCCTGCGCGGCGGACGGCGCTGATCTCGTCGTTTTGCCGGAAATGTTCTGCTGTCCGCTTTCCCCCAAATACTACGCCGCTCTGGCGGAAGAACGCGGCGGCCCCGCCTGGCGGCGCATGGCCGCCGCCGCCGCCGGGAGCAAAGTCTGGCTCGCGGCGGGCAGTCTGCCGGAGCGCGAGGGGGAACGGCTGTATAATACGGCGTTCGTCTTTGACCCCGCCGGGCGGGAAGCGGCCCGGCACCGCAAGCTGCATATGTTCGACCTGAACATACCCGGCAATGTGACGCGGGAGTCCGACATCTTTACGCCCGGCGACGATCTGACTGTATTTGCCGCGCCCTGGGGCCGCGTCGGTCTCTGCGTTTGCTTCGACCTCCGTTTTCCGGAACTGGCGCTGCGGCTGGCGCTCGGCGGCGCGGAGCTCATCGTCGCTCCCGCCGTGTTCAGCGCCGTCACCGGCGCCGCCCACTGGGAAACATTGCTGCGGCAGCGGGCGACGGACAATCAGCTCTTTATGGCCGGCGTATCGGCCGCCAGAGGGAAAAAATGCTTACTTTCCCACGCCCCTTCAATGGTTACGTAGCCGTGGGGGGAAATCATATACGAAGCCGGGACGGAAGAAACCATCGCCGTCGTCAGCCTGGATTTCAGCCAGGTGCGGGCGGCGCGGGAAAAACTGCCGCTCTTCCCGGCCCGGCGGCCCGAATTGTACAGCGGCCGGCTGTAAAAAAATGTAAAAACCGGGCGGAAACTTTCGCTCCCGCCCGGTATTTTATATTGTTCAGGTTCCGGCTCTGCGCCGC
>JAIRRL010000065.1 GCA_031255985.1 Gracilibacteraceae bacterium | reverse complement strand
AAAAATAAAGATAAAAATAAATAAAAACAATAACCGCTTGTCAAAAACAGAGAAGGAATTTTATGAAAATTTTATAGAATGGGTAGAAAAAGAACTTAAATGGAATGATATAATAATAGCGGAAGGTAATTTATAATAAATTATTGATAAAACAACCGAAATAATATCAATGCCTGAACATATCGTGCATAAAAGACCGTCAGTTGATAAAATATTAAATATAATTGGGGGATGATTTTACGATAAAGAATATGGAATATGATCAGTTTGAATATAAATTTGCCAATGGGACGGCATTGAAACCTTCACAAAGCTCAGAAGTCCGGTTGTGTTTTCGCGCCAAAGGCGTTATAATTATGAAAAAGCGCAGCTAAGGAGAGATGGGGATGCCATTGTGGGAAAGAGGAGAGTCTGAGCCGGAAATCAGGATGAGAAAATACAAATGTCCCGACTGCGGCGAGTACAGCCTGCACATAAAACACGGTTCTTTCGCTGAATGCGGCAACGGCTGCTTCATCAGCGACGAGGGCGTTATTGACGGCGTACTGCGCGACGCGGATTTTAAGGGTTTTTTTACGCGGGAAGAATTGGAAACGAATTTCATATGATCGATTTTGACGGATTGGCCAAATCGCTATTGGGGAAGGGAGGGCGCCCTTGACACAGCGCATCCATTTTGTCGGCGTTAAAGGCGCCGGCATGAGCGCGCTCGCGCAGATAACGCGGCGGATGGCCCAGGCGGAAGTCACCGGCTCCGACACGGAACAGATTTATTTTACCGACGAGCTTTTGCGGCGCGCCGGCATTGAAGTTCTGCCTTTTGCCGCCGCCAATGTTGATCAGGCGGATATCGTCGTCCACTCGCCCGCCTACGGAGAAGAACATCCGGAAATAAAGCGCGCCCGTTCCCGCGGACTGCCGCTTTACTCCTATCCGGAATTTCTCGGCCGCCTGATGGCGAAAAAACGCGGGATTTGCGTCGCCGGCACGCACGGCAAAACGACGACGACCGCCATGATAGGCAAAATCATGCTTGACGCCGGCTGGGATCCTTCTCTGCTGGTCGGCAGCGAAATCCCGTGCCTGAACGGCAACTCCCATGTCGGGGACGGCGATTATTTTGTCATCGAGGCTTGCGAATACCGGCGGCATTTTCTGAATTACGCGCCGCTTTTCCTGGTTATAACCAATATCGAACTTGATCATCCCGACTATTTTCACAGTCTGGAAGACGTTACCGCGGCTTTCGCGGAATTTGCCGCCGCCTTGCCCGCCGCGGGCGGACTGATCATCTGGGACGGGGAACCCAGGCGCCCGGCCATTCGCACCCAGGCCCCCGTCGTCACTTTTGGCTTCGGGGCGGATGCGGACGTGCGAGCGGCCGCGGTCGAATTCGGCGGCGGCGGCAGCAGTTTTGACCTGTACGCGGGAAAGGAGCGCCTGGGCCGGCTGCATATGGCGGTTTCCGGTCGGCATAATATTCTGAACGCCCTGGCCGCCACGGCGCTGACAATCCGGCTCGGAATCCCGGCCGAAAAAATATTGCCGGCTTTAACCGCGTTTAGCGGCGCCAAACGGCGCTTTGAAACCATCGGCTCGCGCGCCGGGGCGCCGGTGATCGACGATTACGCCCATCACCCGACGGAAATCAGGGCCACCCTCAGCGCCGCCCGTCTTTCTTTTCCCCATCGGCGCATCCGGGCGGTTTTTCAGCCCCATACCTACAGCCGCACCCGGCGTCTGCTGCCGGATTTCGCCATGTCTTTCGCCGACGCCGACGAGGTCGTGCTGGCGGATATTTTTCCCTCCGCCAGGGAAAAAAAAGAACCCCAGACTTTGACCTCCGGTCATCTCGCCGAACTGATCACCAATACCGGCGTCAAGGCCCGTTATTTCCCTTATTTGTCAGAAATAACCACTTATCTCAGCCAGACTCTGCGCTCAGACGATCTGGTGCTGACCTTGGGCGCGGGAGACGTGTACCGGGTGGGAGAGGATTTGCTGCTTGAGGCGCGGGTTCCGGCGGTCAACGGGTAAACGCGAAAGGCAAAGGGGCAAAGACGCGGGTGAAAAAAATTAAACTTTTGATTATATTCGGCGGTCAATCGGGCGAACACACGGTGTCCGTCCTCTCGGCCCAATCGGTTTGCGGAGCGCTAAACCGGGAAAAATACGACATACGCGCTCTCGGCGTCAGCGAACAGGGCCGCTGGTATCTGGACGTCTGGCCGGAGGAATGGCTGACGGGCGACAACAGCCCCGGCCCGGCCGGTAAGGAAGCGGTTTTGCGCCTGGGAACCGGCGTCGCCGGTTTTTTACCGCTATCGGAAAAAGATGCAGCCGCCTTCTACCGCCCGGACGTGGTATTTCCGGTTTTGCACGGGCCGGGCGGCGAGGACGGAACCGTACAGGGCCTGCTCACTCTCGCCGGTCTTCCTTTTGTCGGCTGCGGGATTCTGGGCGCCGCCCTGGGCATGGACAAAGACCGGATGAAAGCGGTTTTCCGGGAAGCGGGCCTGCCAGTCGGGCCTTATATAACGGTCGCCGCCGCCCGCCGCCGGGAAGAAGCGCTCTTGGGCAAAATAGAAAAAGACCTGGGCTATCCCTGCTTTGTCAAACCGGCCAACATGGGTTCCAGCGTCGGCGTCACCAGGGCGGCGAACCGCGCCACTTTGATAAAGGGGCTGGAACTCGCCGCGGTTTACGACCGCAAGATCATCGTGGAACAGGGTATAATAGGGCGGGAAATTGAAATCGCCATCCTGGACGGCGAAGTCCCGCGCGTTTCCGTGCCGGGCGAGATAATACCGGCCAAAGATTTTTATGATTATGAAGCCAAATATATCGCGACGGATTCGCGCCTGATCATTCCCGCCCCGCTTCCCGCGCCGACAGCCGCCAAACTGGCGGATTACGGCCTGCGGGCTTTTGCCGCCGTCGCGGCCAAAGGCCTGGCGCGGGTTGATTTTTTTGTCGCCGCCGATGGTAGAGTTTATGTCAACGAGATCAATACCATGCCCGGATTTACCGGTATTTCCATGTACCCGAAACTGTGGGCGGCGACCGGCGTGCCTTACGCCGCTCTGCTGGACAGGCTGATAGAACTGGCGCTGGCGGAATCAGAGCGCGAATAAATGTCAGACTGACACGTCAAACCCAGCCGTCCGCAAAGCGGCGATCGCGTCTTCCGCGCCGTCGCCGTTCAGGCGCAGCAGAATCTGCACATTGCGGTTGGGCAGATGATAGACCGCCATAGACGTGATATCAAGGCCGAAACCGAGGATTATCGTGGTTATCTGCTGAAAAACCCCGACCCGGTCCCGCGTCTGCACCACTACCCGCATACCCGGACTGTGGGCGCCCATCACGTCAAGAAAAGCGTCCAGCAAATCATTTTCCGTTATGATCCCGGCCAGCGTCTCCCCGTCCATAACGGGCAAGGCGCCTATTTTTTGGCGGCGCATGGTAGCGGCGGCGTCTTCCAGCAAAGTATGAGGGGGGCAGGTGATGACTTTTTTCGTCGCCACATCCGCAACCATCACCTTGGCCAGCAGTTCGGTCATCTCAAAACGGCTCAGGGTCGTAACCGGCGAAGGCTGGGCCGAGCGCAGATCGCCGTCCGTCACAATGCCCGCGAGCCTGCCGCCCTGGAGGACGGGCAGACGGCTGATGTTTTTGCTTTTCATCATATCCAAGGCCAGCAGTATACTGTCGTTTGGTTTCACTGTAAAAACCTGACTGGTCATAAATTGCTCCACATACATACCGCGGTTCCTCCTTTCTACCTTCCGCCCAGATAAGCTTTGCTGACCTCAGGGCTGTTCATCAGTTCGCCCGCGTCGCCGGACAGCGCTATCCGGCCTGTTTCCAGCACATAAGCCCTGTCGGCCACGGACAGAGCCATGCGCGCGTTTTGCTCCACCAGCAAAATCGTCGTACCCTCCTGACTGATGGCGCGTATTATGTCAAAAATCTGCCGCGTCAGGATCGGGGCCAGTCCCATGGACGGCTCGTCCAGCAGCAGCAGTTTGGGCTGCGACATAATAGCCCGGCCGATAGCCAGCATTTGCTGCTCGCCGCCGGACAGCGTTCCCGCCACCTGAGCCTGTCTTTCCTCCAAACGGGGAAAAAGTTCAAAAACATGGGCCATATCCTTTTTGATCCCTTTGGCGTCCCGGCGCTGGTAAGCGCCCAGATCCAGGTTTTCCCGCACGGTCATATTGGCGAAAACGCGCCGTCCCTCCGGCACATGCGATAATTTCAGCTTGACGATATCCGGCGCCCCCACCGCCGTCAGGTCTTTGCCCAGATAAGTCATGCGGCCTTCCTTGGGCCGGAGCAAGCCGGAAATTGTCTTGAGGGTCGTGCTTTTGCCGGCGCCGTTGGAACCGATCAAAGTCACGATTTCCCCCTCGTCCACCCGGAAAGAAATGCCCTGCAAAGCGTGAATCGCCCCATAATAAACGTGAACGTTTTCCAGCTCCAGCATCACTGCGCCTCCTCGCCCAGATAGGCGTCGATCACCCGCTGGTCGCTGCGCACCTCATCCGGCGTGCCGACAGTGAGCAGCATCCCGTATTCCAGCACATAAACCCGCTCGCAGACCCCCATCACCAGAGACATATCATGTTCGATCAGCAGAATCGTCAGTGCATATGTTTCCCGCAGCCAGCGAATCAATTCCATCAGTTCCCGCGTCTCCTGCGGATTCATCCCGGCCGCCGGTTCATCCAGCAAAAGGAGCTTCGGCTCCGTCGCCATGGCCCTGGCGATCTCCAAGCGGCGCTGCTGGCCGTAAGGCAGGTTTTTCGCCTGTTCGGCGGCTTTGTCTTCCAGCTGGAACACTTTCAGCAGTTCCAGCGCCTTATCCCGCATGATTTTTTCATTTTTATAATGGCCGGGCAACCGCAGCATCGAACTCAGAGCCGTATGGGTGACATGCTGGTGATAAGCTATTTTCACATTGTCGGCGACGCTCAGATCGGCAAAAAGACGAATATTTTGAAACGTGCGCGCCAACCCGCGCTGGGCTACTTTGTAAGTCGGCAGGCCGTTCAGTTTTTCGCCGCGAAATATTATCGTCCCCGCCGTCGGCGTGTAAATGCCCGACAGGAGGTTAAAAATCGTGGTTTTGCCGGCGCCGTTCGGCCCGATCAGGCCCACCAGCTCGCCTTCCTCCATCTGCATGGAAAAATTAGTCACCGCTTTCAGGCCGCTGAAGGATTGAGAGAGGTTTTCAACGCGCAAAAACTGCTTTGTCTCAGCCGCCATTGGTCATATCTCCCTTCGTCCCGAACGGGCCGCGCCGGAAAGGCAGGCGCAATTCCGTCGTTCCCATGAGACCGTTGGGGCGGAAAATCATCATCGTGACCAGCAGGACGGAGACGATGATCATGCGTATTTCCGGGAAGATACCCAAGGCGTTGTTCATCACCGTCATCACTATGGCGCCGAGGATGCAGCCCGTGATGCTGCCCAATCCTCCCAGAACGACCATGACGAGGATCTCAAAGGACTTGAGGAAATTAAAGGTGCTAGGTTGAATCATATACATATGGTTGGCGTAAATTCCGCCCGCCAGTCCCGCCAAACCAGCCCCGATGGCGAAAGCCATGACCTTGTATTTTGTCGTGTTGATGCCCATCGTCTCGGCCGCGATCTCGTTTTCCCGTATGGCTATGCAGGCTCTTCCGTGAGAAGAATTAACAAAATTGTAAATAAGAACCACCGAAAGCAGCATGAGCCAATAGGCTGCGCCCCAGCCGACGAACTGTTTGAGCGGCATACCGGACGCGCCGCCCAGCGCCTTCGTATTGAGCAGCACTATGCGCACGATTTCCCCGAAACCGATGGTGGCGATCGCCAGATAATCGCCGCGCAGGCGCAAAGTGGGCAAACCGAGCAGGACGCCGAAGGCCGCCGCTACCAAAACGCCGAAAATCAAAGCGAAAGGGATGAAAAAGATGAGGGTGGGGCCAGCCTGTACGTCGAAGGTTTTCATGATAAAACCCGCCCCGTAAGCGCCGATGGACATGAAGCCGGCGTGACCGATGGACAACTGTCCCGTGAAACCGGTGATCAGGTTGAGGCCAAGGGCCAGGATGATATATATACAAACCTGCGTCATGGTCAACAGCACAAAACGGGAAATCAGGCCCCTGCCGGCGAGGATACTGGTCAGGACGAAAAAAACGCCCGCCGCCGCCAGCAAAATAAGGTTTTTTTCCCAACGCATGTCTGTCACCTACACTTTCTCGCGCGTGTTCTGTCCCAGCAGGCCCGTCGGCTTCACAATCAGTACGATGATCAGGATGAGGAAAGCTCCCGCGTCCCGCCAGGTGGAAAAACCGATGGCGCTGACGAAAACTTCCGTCAGGCCCAGCGCCAGGCCGCCGAGCATCGCGCCCGGAATGATGCCGATGCCGCCGAGCACAGCGGCGACGAAAGCTTTCAGGCCCGGCATGATGCCCATGAGCGGTTGAACCGTATTGTAGTAAACGCCGATCAGCACGCCGGCCGCGGCGGCCAGGGCGGAACCGATGGCAAAAGTGGCGGATATGACGTTATTGACGTTGATCCCCATGAGGGCGGCGGCCTCTTTATCAAAAGAAACGGCCCGCATCGCCTTGCCTATGCGCGTGTATTTGACGACGACAGTCAGGAGGGTCATAAGGCAAACAGTGACGGTGATGATGACGATATCCCCGTATTTAACGGTCAGAGGGCCGATATGGTAAATCGTCTGGGGAAACACGGGAGGAAAAGTGCGGGTTTGGGGCGAGACAAGAAACATCATCCCGTACTCAAGGAAAAACGACATGCCGATAGCGGTGATCAGCGCCGCCAAGCGGGTGGATTTGCGCAAAGGCTTATAAGCCACGCGCTCAATCACCACGCCGAGAACAGAGCAGGCCAGCATGGCTACCAGCATGGCCGGCAAAAAAGACATATGTAACACGGTAGTGCAGTACCAGCCCGTATAGGCGCCCACCATCATAACATCGCCGTGGGCAAAATTGATCAGCTGAATAATACCGTATACCATAGTGTAGCCCAGCGCGATCAGGGCGTATATACTGCCGAGCGAGACGCCGTTTAACAATTGCTGCAATATGAATTCAGCCGACATTAGTCCAACATCCTTGGTTTGCGGGCAATGCCCAAAATTGGTGGCGAGCCGGCGCCGCCGGCTCGCCGTTTCAACCGGTTTTAATTATTTAGGCGCGACTATTTGTTTGAATTCCCTGACGCCATTGACAAATTCGAGGATAACCGCGTTTTTGGCCGGATTATGCGTTTCGGGATCGAAGGTCATGACGCCGGAAATGCTGGCAAATTCTCCCAGATTCTCCAGCGCGGAACGCACAGCCTCCGGCTCGGTGCTGCCGGCGTTTTTCACGGCTTCAATCAGCATCGAAGCGGTTTCATAACCCAAAACGCTGAATCCGTCGGGCGCTCTGCCGTAAGCGGTCTGGTACTCGTTGACGAAATCCTGCAGGGACGGATCGTCAATGTAAACGAAGTCCACGCAGTAGGTGTTGTTCATGTTATCCGCCCCGGCGATGCCAACCATATCGCCGCTGCCCCAGCCGTCGCCGCCCATAATCGGGCCGGTGAAGCCGGCGTCTCTGGCTTGCAGGACGAAGTGAGCGTCGTCAGTGTAATAGGCGGGAACAAAAATGACATCCGGCTCGGCGCTCTTGATGTTTTCAATGATCGGGCGGAAATCAACGTCGCCGGCGGAGAACTGTTCCTCACGCACGACTGTTTTGCCCGCGGCTTCAAACGTGCGTTTGAAGTTTTCGGCCAAACCGCCGGAGTAATCGCCGACGATATCATAAGCTATGGCCGCCGTTTCCGCTCCCAGAGCGTCTATGGCAAAATTAGCCGCGACTTCCCCCTGGAAAGGATCGATAAAACATGCGCGGAAGATCCATGGATTCACAGTGCCGTCCTCGTTCACGGTCAGGCGGGCGTTCGTGCCGCTCGGAGTGATAAGCACGACGTTATTGTCGGTGACGATCTGGATGGAGCCAAGCACGGCCGCCGTCGTCATCGGGCCGAGAATGGCGATAACGTCTTCCCCGACCAGCCGCGTCGTGGCGCTGGTCGCTTCACCGGCTTCCGATTTGTTGTCGGCGGAAATATAGTTGAAAAGTCTTCCATCCAGAACTCCGCCTTCGGCGTTCACTTTGTCAAACGCCAGTTTCATGCCGTTTTGGCCGCTGAGACCGAACTCAGCCGAACTGCCTGTAAGCTCAAGATTGAGTCCCACATTGATCGGCTCTCCGGCCGATCCTGCATCGCCGCCGGGAGTCGCGGGAGTCGCCGGGGCGGCGGGGGTTCCGCAGCCGGCCAGAACAAGGACGCTGCAAAGCAGTACCAGGAGCAGAGACAGAATTCCATTTTTCCTCGGATTCATAATTTTCTTCCTCCTTTTTGACGACACTTTCTTACAGACCGCTTACACATTTTTTACAGCCTGTATACGTATCCGCCACATTCTAACTCTTGCCCCACGGCCTGTCAAGTCATATTGAGGAAAAAATACAATATATTTACATGAAATCTCATTCGTATACGATCATAGCCAGTATACGCAGTTCTCCGCCGCCGGTGTTTTTGGCGCTGTGATAACTGCCGTTGGGACATACGGCCACGTCTCCCGGTTTAACCTGCAAAGTTTTGCCGTTCACGTCGATTTCCCCCGCGCCGGCCAGTACGTAATAAATCTCGCTCTCGCCCCGGTGTTCGTGCCGGCCGACGGAACAGCCCGGCTGCAGCACCATTTCGGCAAAGACCTTGTAGCTTTTCGGCAGTTTGTCGTCCGGAAAAAATTTTTCAAAGACGACGCTGCCTTCCCCGCCTCTCAGTTTCTCCTTCACATCTTTGATCTTATCGTCTCCGTTCACATAAAACATTTTTTGTCCCCTTTCATATTTATTCCGCTCCTCGCAGTTATTACCCTGACAAAATTCGCTTTTTCCTGTAATTATCCTTCCGGATTCGGGCCGGCCGGCAAAAATATAGCGGGCGTCCGCTCGGCGCTCGTCTCCGCGCAATAAGTGACAATCTGGCCGAAGGCGATTCCGCCGTCTCCCGGCGGCAGCAGTCGCGGATAAATAAGTTTCAGGCCGCAGGTCGCCGCCAGTTCCGCCAGCGTCTCCGTCA
>JAIRRL010000017.1 GCA_031255985.1 Gracilibacteraceae bacterium | reverse complement strand
GTCATTCCCCGCCCGCACGCGGACACGGAAAAGCTCCTGCCGAAGAAAGAGGATTAACGCGCTGGGAAGGAGCGGCTCATGGAAAAACTGAATGTGGAATATCTGGTGCAACAGGTGATGCAAAAATTAACTGAGCAGAACGCTGCGCCGGCCAGCGGCTCGGCCAATGGGCCGGCCAGCGGTTCGGTCAGCGGCTCGGCCAGCGGGCCGGAGCAGCCGCAGACCCCCTTTCGGGCGGAATATTACCGGAATCGCTGCGGCAGCCGTTCTTACACGTCCATGCAGGAATATAAACTGCTGTTCACGCCGAGGCGCATCGGGACGCTGGAAATCAAAAACCGCTTCGTAATGCCCGCCATGGGCAGCAATCTGGCCGACGAAGACGGCTCCGTCTCACAGAAAATGATCGATTATTACTCCGAGCGGGCAAAGGGCGGCTTCGGCCTGATCATCGTGGAAGTGTCCGCGGTTCATCCGGCGGGCAAGGCCATCACCCGGCAGGTCGGAATCTGGGACGACCGCTTCCTGCCCGGCTTGCGGCGGCTGGTTGACGCGGTTCACAGCCACGGCGCGAAAATAGCCATCCAGCTCCATCACGCCGGCCGGCAGACCACGCCGGCGATCAACGGCGGCTACCGGCCGGTCGCCCCCTCCGCCATTCCCTGTCCCCTCAACCGGGTGACGCCGCGCGAACTCAGCGCCGCCGAAACCTATGAGTTGATCGAGTTGTTCGCCCAGGCCGCCCGCAGGGCCAAGGAAGCGGGCGCCGACGCGGTTGAGCTTAACGGCGCGCACGGATACATCATCGCCCAGTTCATGAGTCCGTATTCCAACAAAAGGGTGGACGAGTTCGGCGGCGATTTCGCCTCCCGTATGCGTTTTCCGGTGGAGATACTCAGAGCAATACGGCGGGAGCTTGGCGCCGGTTTTCCCGTCTCCTTCCGCTACAGCGGCGAGGATCACACGCCGGGCGGGCGGGAATTGAGCGAATGTCAGATGATCGCCCGCGTGCTGGAAGCAAACGGGGCCGACTGTCTCAGCCTTTCCAACGGCACGTACGCCAGTCTCGACTGGATGTCCTCGCCCGCCAGCAGGCCGCCGGGCTACAATTCTTACGCGGCCCTGGCGGTCAAGCAGGCGGTGTCCATTCCCGTGATTACGGCGGGGCGCATCGTCGAACCGGCCGTGGCGCGGGAAATCATCGCCCAGGGGCGCGCGGACTTCGTGGCCTTGGGGCGGACTTCCATCGCCGACCCTCAATTCCCGAACAAGACGGCCATGAACGATACGGATGAAATCACGCCCTGTATTTCATGTCTCCAGGGCTGTCTGGAATACCTGTTTGCCGGCAAACAACTCTCCTGCCTCGCCAACCCCATGGCGGGCCGGGAAAAAGAGCTGGAACTAAGGCCGGTTCCGCGCTCCAAGCGGGTGGCGGTCGTAGGGGCCGGGCCGGCCGGTTTATCCGCCGCCTGGATGGCGGCAAAACGCGGACACGAGGTTACGCTGTTTGAAAAAGAAGAGCGGCCGGGCGGCCAGTTCCGTCTGGCGGCCATTCCTCCGGCCAAGCAGGACATCGCCCGCCTGATCAGGCATTACGCGCGCCTGTGCGGCAAATACGGCGTCCGCGTGGAGTTCGGGCGGGAGTTTACGGCGGCGGACGCCGCCGGTTTTGACACGGTTGTGCTGGCCACGGGCGGAATCCCGCTGCTCCCCAATATTCCGGGAATCGACGCGCCGGGGTTCAAAAACGCCGTGGACGTGCTGGCCGGCAAAGAGGATTTCGGCGACCGCGTCCTGGTGGTCGGCGGCGGCATGGTAGGGGCCGAGACCGCGGATTATGTGGCGGAGCAGGGCGTGCGGACGAGCATCATCGAGTTCAAAGGCGCCATTGCCGAGGACGTGCAGATGTTCGTGCGCAAGGCCCTGATGGAGCGTTTGGAAAAAAACCGCGTCGCCATGTACCCCGGCGCAAAGGTTACGCGCTTCCACCCGGACGGCGTCGCTTATGAGCAGGTGGACGGCGGCGCGACCGGGGAGTTGCGCGGTTTCGCCACCGTCATTCTGGCGATGGGGGCAAAATCATATAATCCGCTGGCGGCGGCGTTGCAAACAGCGGGAAAAGAGCTGTTTGTTATCGGCGACGCCCTGAAAGCCGGCAAGGCGATAAGCGGCATTACCAAAGCCGCCGAAATTCAACTGTTGTTTTAAGGAGGATGAGGCGTGAAAATCGATGAAGCGTTGATCCGGGAAATCGTCCTCCGGGTGGTGGAAAACAGGCTGACGCAAGGACAGGCGCAGGCGGCTCCGTCCCAGGTTCCGCCTGAGGCGGAGCCTGGGCGGGCGGAGTTTTTGGCGGCGGAGCAGACCTGTCCGGTAATCTTCGGGGCCGGCGCTTTGCATACGGTAGGGCGGAAGGCGCTGGAACTCGGCTGCCGCAAGGTGCTGCTGGTTTCCGATCC
The DNA here is from genome assembly GCA_031255985.1 of Gracilibacteraceae bacterium. Lineage (GTDB taxonomy): Bacteria > Bacillota > Desulfitobacteriia > Desulfitobacteriales > Syntrophobotulaceae > JAIRRL01. The sequence continues at coordinate 1,684 of JAIRRL010000017.1, read as the reverse complement.
GGGGCTGGTCAAGCTGGGGCTTGCGCGGCGCGTCGCGGACAATCTGCGCGCCAGCGGCGTGGCCAGCGTTCTGTTTGACCGGGTGCAGCCCAACCCCCTCGACGCCGATTGCAACGCCGGCGGGGAAATCGCCCGCCGGGAGAAGGTGGACGGCGTCGTGGCCGTGGGCGGCGGCAGCGTGATGGATTCCGGCAAGGCGATCAAGGTATTGACGGGCAATCCCCCGCCTATCAGCAAGTATTACGGCGCGGCGGCTTGCGAGAGGGGGGCGCCGCTGATTCTCATCCCCACGACGGCGGGAACCGGCAGCGAATCCACGAAGTACGCCGTGCTTACGGACGCGAAGACGCATGAGAAAAAAGTGGCCCTGGCGACGGGCGACCTGGCAATCTGCGACCCCGAACTAACCTACCGGCTGCCCAAAGGTCTGACCGCCGCGACGGGCGTGGACGTGCTGGCGCACGCCTGCGAGTCTTACGCGGGCGGCGTGCATAACCCCAAGGCCGATCTGCTGGCCCGCGCCGCGATTGGCAAAATCGCCGTCTGGCTGCCCAAAGCCTATCGCGGCGAAAACAACGAGACCGCGCGCTATGAGGTCATGCTGGCCTGCAGTTTTGCGGGCATGGCCTTTAACGAAACGCTCTGCCATTTGGGCCATGCGGCGGCGCACAGCATCGGCGCCGTTTTCAACATCCCGCACGGTATCTGCTGCGCCTGGACGCTGCCCGAAACCATGGCCTTCTGCGCGGCGCTTTACCCGGAAAGGGTGGCCGTGATCGCCGCCGCCTTGCAATTGGAGCCGCGGCCGGGCATCGCCGTCGCCGAACTGGGCCAGTTGACCGCAGACGGTATTCGCGCCCTGCTCCGTCAGCTGGAAATCAAATCGCCCAGGGAATCCGGCATCGAACGCGACGACTTTCTCGCCGTCGCCGGCTTAGTGCGGAAGGATTTCTGCTATCCCGTCATCCCGGTCAGCCTGAGCGAAGCGGAAATCAGGGAATTTCTCGGCCGGGCGTATGATTCTTATCAGTAAAAAAGGAGAAGTGATATGGCGCAAGAATCTTTGGGTTTCATTGAAACCGTCGGCCTGCTGGCGGCGATAGAGGCCGCGGATGCGATGGTAAAATCTGCCAATGTGAATGTGGCGAGCTGTGAGAAAATCGGGGCCGGCATCGTCACCGTGATGGTGCGCGGGGATGTCGGAGCCGTCAAAGCGGCCACGGACGCCGGCGCCGCGGCCGCGGCCAAGGTCGGCGAGGTATTGTCGGTTCACGTCATTCCCCGGCCGCACGGCGACACCGAACGTATTTTGCCAGTTTTGAAATGAAGCGGCCGCCTTACGCATGAAAAACACTATTCTCGTTCTTAACACCGGCTCTACTTCAACCAAGCTGGCTGTGTACTCCGGCCTGACAAAAGAAATTCAGGCGGAATATGTCCACGACAAGCAATTTCTTTCCGCTTATCCGTATGTGGCGGATCAGCTGCCCATGCGGCGGGCGCTCGCCGAGGAATTCACCGGCGCGAAGGCCGCGCCCTTCGCGCCCTTCGCCGCGATCGTCGCCCGCGGCGGTATTCTTCCTCCCATCAAATCCGGGGGCTATGTGATCAATGCGGCGATGACCGATTATCTGCTCAATGTCTGTCAGGAGGAACACGCCTCGAACCTGGCGGCTTGCATCGC
>JAIRRL010000012.1 GCA_031255985.1 Gracilibacteraceae bacterium | reverse complement strand
GCGGAGGAACCGGTGGCGGCGGAGGAACCAGTGGCGGCGGAACCGGTGGCGGAGGAAGCGGCGGCAGCAGCAGCGGCGGAGGAAGCGGCGGCGGCGGTGGCGGTGGCGGTGGCGGCGCTTTGCCCGCCGCGCCTCTTCAGCCTGGGCCTCCTGCCGCCGATCCGAAAATAATCGCCCATATCAGCGGCGCCGACCGCGTCCAGACCTCCGTCCTTATATCCCGCCGCGGCTGGGACAGCGCTGCCGCCGTTGTGATCGCTCCCGGCGCCCAGGCTAATCTGATTGACGCCTTGGCCGCCGCTCCGCTCGCCGGCCAGGAAAACGCGCCGGTTTTGCTCAGTGTCAACGGCGTTGTGGCGGCGGAAGTGACGGCGGAAATCAAACGGCTCGGCGCCGGGAAGATATACGCGGTCGGCGCGTTGGGGCAGTCCGTAGTCTCCGCTCTGAGCGAGGCTTTTCCCGCGGCGGAGATCGTCGTCTTGCGCGGGCAAAACCGCCTGGAAACCGCCCTGCTGATAAACGCGCGCATAAAAGAACCGCAGGGCGTGTTCGTCGTCGGTTATAACGGCCTGCCAGACGCGCTTTCCGCCGCTCCCTTCGCGGTCGCGCGCCGCTATGTTCTTCTGCCGGCCGCTCCGGACGGCAGTCTGCCCGCCAATCCTTACGCCCCGGCTCTGCCCGGCTATATTCTGGGCGGGCCGGCCTTGACGCGCGACATACCCGGCTATCCCCGCCTTTACGGCCCCGACCGCTACGCCACCAATATCGCGGTGCTGAACGCTCTGCCTTTTGATCTCGGAACGGTATACACCGCTAACGGGCAAACTTTGGTTGACGCCCTGACCGGTTCGGCGCTGGCGGCGCAGACCAATTCCCCCGTCCTCCTCACCCCCGGCTGGGAACCGGTTTCCTTGCCGGCGAGCATAGACGCGGCCGCCGCGCGGATTTATGTTTTCGGCGGCTGAGTTATAGCCCGCTCCAATAGCAAAAACGCAAAGACTGTTCCAGATTCAGTTTTTCCGTTTGCGGCGGTACTTTCAGGAGATAAGGATTCGCTCCGCCGCTCCATTCCACCAGCCCCAGCTCAAAGAAAATCTTGAGCATTTCTTTTTCCCGCCAAGCGAAATCGTCGCCCGTTTCCCAGCGGAAAAAGCCGTCGCCGCTTTTAGCCTGAGCGGCGCGCAACCGGCGGTAAAAATCCGCCAATTTTTCTCTGGTCAGACGCGACTCCGTCTCCGCCGCTTCCGCTGTCGTTACAGTCTCCGCGTCCGCCGCTGTGTCCGCCGCCGTCGTCTCCGCAGTCTCCGCTGCTTCCGCCGCCGTCGTCTCCGCCGGCGGCGTTACTATGGTCGGTTCCGGGCGGCGCGGCTCGTTTTCCGGCGCGGGATGAACAGAAGAAACTATCCGGTAATCGCGCAATTGCAATTGTAATTCTTCCCGCCCCTGATAGGAATTTATTTCCAAATTATACAATATATCTATGGTGTCTCCCATATGAAAAGCCGCCGCTTCCGCGCCGCGGCGGAAAGCTTTCGCCGTAAGCCGGACGCCTTCTCCGCCCAGATCAAGGCGTAGATGGGCGTCGGCGCCAAAAGTGGAAACCCTGAGAACGACGAGGTTTTGCGTACAAAAAACCGGCGTCGGATTACCCGCGCCAAAAGGCGCCATTATTTCCAGCATGGCCGCCAGTTCCGGTTTTATCTCCTGCGGCGCCAGCACGGCGTCCACCGTTATGTCCTCTACTCCGATCCCGGCCCGCCACTCGCCTTCCCGTTCGTTCAACGCCGCCCGCAAAGCCGGAATCCGCTCCGTCGCCATGCTGAAACCGCCGGCCGCCTTATGGCCGCCCCAGACTTCCAGTTCGGCCGCGCAAGCGTTTAATTCATCCACCACCGAATACCCGCTCAGGCCGCCGCGCGCCGAGCCTTTGGCCCGTTCGCCCTCTTCCGCGATCAGATAGACGGGACGCCGGTACAACTCCGTTATCTTGGAAGCCACAATGCCTATAACGCCGTGCGGCCAGTCGGGAGACGAGCGGACGATGACCGGCGGCGGTTCCGCCAGTTCCAGTTCGGCGCACACCTCTTCCAGGATGCGCCGTTCCAGTTCCTGGCGAGCGGCGTTTTCGCGGCTCAACTCCCGCGCGCCGGCTGCCGCTTCATCTTCATCGTTGGTGATAAAAAGCTCCAAAGCGGGCCGCGCCGTGTTCATGCGGCCGGCGGCGTTGATGCGCGGAGCGGCGAGAAAGGCGATCTGGCCCGCGCTGGGGCGTTTGCCGCTCAGATTGCACTCCGCCAGCAGAGCGCGCAGGCCGGTGTTTTCCGCGCGCGCCATGCGCTCCAGTCCCAGTTTGACCAAAACGCGGTTTTCACCGGTCAGCGGCGTGATATCCGCGATCGTGCCGAGGGCGACCAGTTCAAGCCAGACGTTTTCCGGGCGGCGCTCTGTTGCGGGCGTCCAGCGGGCGTATATGGCCTGCGTTAGTTTGAAAGCCACGCCGACGCCCGCCAAATAACCGTAAGGATAACCGGCGTCAACGCGCGGATTCAAGATGCCGGCGGCGGCGGGCAATTCCGCGCCCGGTTCGTGATGGTCGGTGATGATGAGATCGATTCCCAACTCCCGCGCCAGCCGGGATTCGGCCACGGAGGTTATGCCGCAGTCAACCGTGATGATCAGGCTTATATTCCGCTCGCGGCATTTTCTGACTGTATCGTCCCGCAAACCGTAACCTTCGCTCCGCGTGGGAATGTGGGCGACCGCTTCCAGGCCGGCTTCCCGCAAAACATGATAGAGCATGGCGGTGGAAACCACGCCGTCCACGTCGTAATCCCCGTGGATGAGCAGTTTTTCCCGCCGACGGCGCGCCAATTCCAGCCGGGTGATGATTTTGCCCATATCCCGGAATAAAAAGGGGGAATGTAAATCGCCGGGCGTCGCCGCCAGATAATCAAGCACAGCCCGCTGCTCCCGGATGCCGCGCCGCGCCATAAGCGCCAGAGCCGCCGCCGGTACGCCGCAACGGGAAAAAACGGAGACTTCAGCCGCTCCCGCGGGAGGGAGCAGCCATCTCCGTTTAGGCGGCCGTTTTAATTCATTTTTTTCCATAAATGCAAATACCTGCCATCAAACCGGCGACTTAGAATCTGGTGAAGCAGCGGCGGCGTCAGTCGCGTCCGCCGCTGCTCCCGGCGCCGCTGTTTCCGCCGCTGTCGCGGTAGTGGCGGTGGTGGCGGCAATCGCCGCCTTTTCCGGCGCAGCGTCCTTCCGGTGGGCGTTTTCTTCCTTTTTCAGCCGCCGTTTCCCGGATTTGTCGCCGTGACGCGAGTGCCATCTGTCCCGCAGTGTTTTATACAGCGCCAGGCAGAACATCAGGAGAGCGCCCGCCAGCACCGAGCAAAAAATAACCACCGCCAGCGGCATATCCGCGGTCCATAATATAAAACTCACGGAAACAGTCGCGGCGTTTTGCACCGTAAAAATCACCACGGCCAAAGCGATTATGATAGCTAAAATCAAGCCAAAACCAGCCATAGCGTACCTCCCGCTATTTTAGGATTAGGCGGTTCCGGCGGCGGTTTGACGCGCCGTCTGGGAAAATCCGCCTGGGACTTGCCGGATACTCCGTTAAATATTATATCATAAAAAAATATAGAAATGAAGCCGCCAATCTACCCTGAAAAGCTCTTAATTATCGCCGTTAATTATCGCATTTTACAGACGGAAATCACTTTCTGTCCGCTTCCGGCAATCCGGCGGCGTTTGTTTTTACCAATAAAATCCAGCCGGAGTGGATTTCCACTTCCGCCCGCGCCCCCAGCATGAGGTTGCTGACGCCGCGGGGGCTGTCCTGGCGCAGGATTTGCCGCCGGAGCGGATAGCGCAGACCCCGGCAGGAAAGCTTCGCTTCCGCCGACATGGGCAAAATCGAGAGCAGTACGCCGGCTGCGCCTGTTATTTCCTCCCGGCCGGAACCGGCTACCCAACATTCTTCCGCCTGATTCAGCATCCGCACCCGGCGGCCGCGGCGCGCCCAATTCAGCATCAAAGCCAGATTAGCCATCAGGTGATCCGTCCGCCCGCCCCCGGCGCCCAGGAGAAGGATTTCCGCCGTCCCCGCCGCCGCTCCCGCGCGCCGCAGAATTTCGTCCGCCTGGTTCAAGGCAAGCTCCAAGTCCGTCTCGTCTTTTTCCGCCGGGTAGGGCAAAACCGAGACGCCGTTCATTCGGCAGAACTCCACTGCCTGAGCCGGGGCAGAGTCAAAATCCCCGATGAGGATATCGGGGCGCAGACCGGCCGCCAGCAGAGGCGCGACCCCTCCGTCCGCCGCGATCAGCAGATCCGGCCGTACGGGCAGCGCTGCCCGCAGGCGTTCCGCCGTCAATTCTCCGTTGGCAGTTATCACTATCTTCATATTTGCTTATTATTCAGTCTCCGGTTTCCGCAGGGAACAGGGGAGACCGCGGGCGGCTTCCCCTGCGGGAGTTCCGCGCCCCTCCGTTCAGCGGCGTCTCGCACAGAGTTCTTGCTTTTATTGAAATTAATAGTATAATTATTATGGAACAGCATTACAGCGCGGTATCACGGTACAAATTATAGCACAAAGGCGTTTTAGCCGCAAACGAGTTTTCGGCAAGAAAGGAACGGTTGACTGATGAAAGAAGTTCTGGATTTTTTGAACAAAGCGGAAGTGTATTATCTTGCTACGGTTGAGGGCGACCAGCCGCGCGTCCGGCCTATCGGCTTCGTCATGGAATGGGAAGGCAAGCCGGCGTTCGTCACGGGTAACAAGAAAAATATGTACAAACAGCTGATCGCTAATCCCAAGGTTGAAATCTGCGCATACGACGGGAAAGGCAACACCCTTCGTCTTTGCGGCCGGGTGGTTTTCGTCACTTCCGCGGAAAATCAGCGCAAGGCGCTGGAAATGCTGCCGGTTCTGGCAAATAGGTATTCTGTGGGCGACGGCGTTTTCGAGGTTTTCTGCCTGGAAGCGGCCAAAGCCGTTTGCGCCGATATGAACGGAGTAGCGAAGGAATTGCCTTTGTAAAGGATGAAGGGGAGGAAACGGGTGGTTTGGGCAAAGCAGGATAGGACAAAGGTTCTTCGCCGTTTGCTGGCGCTGCTTCGCCCTTACCGGTTCATGATGGCCTGGGCCGCCGTCTGCGGCGCGCTGACCATTTTGGCCAACGCCGGGTTGCTGGCCGCTTCCGCGGCGCTGATTTCCGCGGCGGCGCTGGCTCCGCCCCTGTTCGCTTTGATGACGCTCATCGTGGCTGTGCGTTTTTTCGGCGTCAGCCGGGCGGCTTTGCGTTACGCGGAAAGATATTTCAGCCATGACGTAACATTTCGCATTTTAAAAGAAATCCGCGTCTGGTTTTACCGGACGATGGAGCCGCTGGCGCCGGCCAATTTGCGCTTTCAGACGGAAGGAACGCTTTTCCGCCAGATCACCGCCGATATTGAAACGCTGCAATTTTTCTATATTCGCGTTCTGGCCGCGCCTTTTATCGCCGCCGTCGTCGTGGCCGCCTGCGCGGCCTTTCTTTTCTTTTTTAACCTTCCCGCCGCCGTTTTGCTGATAGGACTGGCCTTGGCGGCCGGGGCGGCGGCGCCGCTCCTGACGCGGCGGGCGGCGCGGGGGTTGGCGGCGGAGACTGCCCGTCTCTGGGACGAGGTTTATAACGGGATTACGGATTTTGCCCGCGGTTTGGCGGAATTGTCCGCCTGCGGCGCTGCCGGGACAAAACGAAAAGAGATCGAAGCCGCCTTGCGGGAAGTCGGGCGGCACAGAGACAAAATTCACGCTCTGGACAATCTCACCGCCCGCATCATTCAGTTTTTCAGCTATCTGTGCCTGATCGGCGGCGTGTTTTTCGGCGTCAACCTGGTGGCGGCCGGCCGCCTGGAGGGCATATATCTCGCCATGACCGGCCTGACGGCGCAGGCGGCTTTTGAGGCGCTCCAGCCGCTGCCTTTGGCGCTGGAAAAGCTGGACGAGGGCTTGACGGCGGCGGGCCGTCTTTTTTCCTTGGCGCCGGACGAGGAAAAAAGACGGAGCGTGAGTACAACGGCGCCAGCGGAACCCGCAGCGGATGCTTTCGCGGAACCCGCCGCGGCCTCGGAGGCGGAACCGGCGCCGCCGCCGGAAATTGAGTGGCGGAACATATATTTTGCCTACGGGGAAGAAGAATCATTCGCGTTGCGGGATTTTTCCCTGCGCCTGCCGCCGGGGTCGAAAAAAGCGCTGGTTGGCTCAAGCGGCGCCGGCAAAAGCACGGTTATCGCCTTGTTGCTTCGTTTCTGGCCTTACGCCGCCGGCAGCATAAGACTGGACGGCCGGGAAATCACGGAAATCAGGCCGGAGGACGCGCGCGCCCGCCTGGGGGTTTTGAGCCAGGATCCCTGGATTTTTCACGCTACCATCCGGGAAAACATTTTGCTGGCGCGGCCGGAAGCCGCGGAAGCCGATCTGGCGGAAGCATGCCGCTTGGCTCGCCTGGACGAGTTTATCCGGACTTTGCCGGACGGCTATGAGACGGAAGTGGGAGAAAACGGGCTGAAACTCTCCGGCGGTCAGCGTCAGCGCGTGGCGCTGGCCAGGGTTTTTCTCAAAAACGCCCCTGTCGTCATTTTGGACGAAGCGGATCAGGGACTGGACACGCTGACCGGGGAGGAAATCCGCGCCTCGCTTCGAGATTGGGCGGCCGGGAGGACGGTTCTGACAATAACTCACAGTTTGCGCGGCCTGGAAGAGATGGATGAAATCATCGCCCTGGAAGAAGGACGGGTGGTGGAGCGCGGACGGCACGACGAACTCATGGCCAAGGGCGGCTACTATGCCCGGCTCAGAGAACTGGCCGTATTCACCCCGGTCGGGCGTCAAGTTCACTGATGTTGAAATGCAAGGAGAGACAGTGTGAGAGAAAACGACAATGCAAAAATCCTTGTTATAACGCCGGAAAAAGTCGCGGCGTTTTTGCGTTATTTGCTGCGGCATGAGCGGACGCGGGCCA